>JACRIK010000028.1 GCA_016235865.1 Planctomycetota bacterium
CGGGAAAAGCGCCAGGTTCTCCTGGGCATGGGGGCTCATCCTTTCAAGGTGGGGCTCAACCCGGTGATCATCGATCTGCTGCGCCGGGGGCTGATAACCGGCGTGGCCTTGAACGGCGCGGGCATCATCCATGACGCGGAAATCGCCATGGCCGGACAAACCTCCGAGGACGTGGATGAGGTGCTGGGCTGCGGCCGCTTCGGCATGGCCAAAGAGACCGGGGAATTTCTGAACCACGCCATCTCCTGGGGGGCAGGACAAAAAATGGGTTTGGGGGAGGCCGTGGGCCGCCGCGTGTTGGAGTCCGATTTCCCTTATAAACACTTGAGCCTCCTGGCCGCGGCCGCGGAACAGAAAATTCCTCTCACCGTGCACGTGGCCGTGGGCACGGATATCATTCACCTGCACCCCTCAGTGGACCCGGAGGCCCTGGGCGCCACCACCCATTTGGATTTTCGCATCTTCGCGGCGCTGGTCAGCCGCCTGGCCGGGGGTTTATATATTAACCTGGGCTCCGCGGTGATCATGCCCGAGGTCTTCTTGAAGGCCGTCACCCTGGCCCGGAACCTGGGCCACAAGGTGGAGCCCCTGACCACCGTCAACCTGGATTTTGTCCAACATTACCGCCCCCTGACCAACGTGGTGCGGCGGCCCACCGCGGGGGTGGGACAAGGCTATGCCTTGACCGGCCACCACGAGCTGCTCTTTCCTCTCTTAACGGCGCTGGTAATGGAAGAGATATGGGCCTCTGAAAGCCTCCAGGGAAGAAAATAAGCTATAGGACAAAGATAAACCATATATAAAATCTATGGCATAAATATCATCGAAAAATATTTTTTCTAGCATGCTGAATTTTCTTGACATGAGCAATAAATGAGTTATATATGAGCATAAATAGAGTGTCAGGTCATCCCCCGACCCTGACCTTGCTCCCACCGGTAAAGCCGTCTCACTTGGACGGTAAAGCCGGAATGGAGCAATAATTGTTAGGTCAATGACCTAACGAACCCGCCACCGGTAACGCCGTCTCACTGGACGGTAAAGCCGGAAAGGAGCGAAGTTATGGGAAAGAGAATAGAGGTTAAGTTTGTCCCAAGGAGGAGCCTTAAATGGAAACATCAAACTGGAAAGACCTCTTTAGCCCGCATAGAGAGGAACCGGAAATTTTAGAACCTGAGGGACCTTTCTCAAAAGAAATAGAGCCGCCGGACAATGCTGACCCTGATATTAAGATTACATTGGATGATTAATAAAATATTATGCAATTTATCCATTAACGATAATGCCAGTTCTGAGCTTAACAAAAGCCAACTTATGTAATTAAGAAATAGGTGATAATTATGAATGCAAGAGTTCAGTTTGAGTTACCAGAATCCAAAATCAAGGAACTGGAAACTCTGATGAAGGAGGCTGGTATAAGAACCAAAAAAGACCTCTTTAACAACGCGCTATCTTTGCTCGAATGGGCAATTAAAGAGAAGCGCGAAGGGAGGATTATAGCCTCTGTTGATGAGAAAAATCACAAATATAAAGAAGTAATAATGCCATTGCTATCTGCCACATAAACAAATTTACTATAACTATTAAAGGGTTAAAGAGAGACTTCTGATATAAATCAAGTCTCTCTTTATTTTAGGAGCCCTATATGCCCTCCCAAAAAACGGATACAGAACATTTAGATAAAAAAGAATTTTTTAAAGAAGTTTCAGAACCACTCCAAGTAAAAGAATTTAGCAGTAAATCAATAGATATAAGAGAAAGGGAACATATGATGCAATGGCAGGGAACAACAACAAAGTTCCTTCTATCTGCATATGGTGCATTATTATTCTTTACGATTTTAATAATTTTCCTTCAAGGATTCAAGGCCTGGGGGTTCCAACTAGAATCAGCATTCCTGCATTGGTTAGGTGGTGCCACAATCGGTGAGGTCGGAGGGCTTGCTCTTCTAGTTTATGGCTTCTTCTTTAAAAAGCCACGATAATATGAAAGGATAGTCTAAATATGGAGATAAAGGATAAATGCCCACTGAGATCGTCATCATCGCCAATGACCTGCGCCTGGAAGGCTATTTGACGGACACTCCCGCGGCCCTGGCCTTGGCCGAGGCCCTGCCCATCAGCGGGGAGGCCCAGCTCTGGGGGGATGAAATCTATTTTTCCGTGCCCCACGTGGTCGCGGACCTGGACGACACCGCCACTCCGGTGGTGCAGGTGGGGGACCTGGGCTACTGGCCCCCGGGCAAGGCCTTTTGTATTTTCTTCGGCCTGACGCCTGCCAGCGTGCCCGGGGAGATCCGCCCGGCCAGCGCCGTGAATCTGGTGGGCCGCATCACCACCGGGGAC
>JACRIK010000029.1 GCA_016235865.1 Planctomycetota bacterium
CCGGAATGGTCAAGGCGCCGGAGGAATATCCGTATTCCAGCGCCCGGGCGCATATCACCGGCGTGCCGGACGAGGTGCTGAGCGATGAATTAATTACTGAAGACGGCAGGTCGAGTTATATAGAGTTCGTCAAGGCGCCGATCCCGAAAAGGGAGATAGAACGGATAAGAATTACGACCAAGCGGGGGATGCCATTAGGTGGCAATATCTTTGTAGAACGCCTGGAGCGCCGGCTAAAACGGCGTTTTAGGAAGAAGAAGTCAGGTAGGCCGCGGAAATAAAGGGAAAGAAAATATGTGGTCTGTCCCCCACTCGCCATGTGGTCTGTCCCCCACTCGCGCCATGCGGGGTAGATTCCCGGCCCCGCCGGGTCTTAACCCGGTTCCACCCAGCAGCCGGGGTCAGGCCCGTAGGCGCTGCCGGATCCGACATAGCCGGGTCCGCATTCAATACAATAATCAACTACCGGACAGGCCCGGCATTTGGCAAACTCCTGTTTCTTATGGGCAATAAACGGCTCTCTTTCCAACGACCTTAATAAGCCGGATGACTCGTAGATTCCCTGGAAAGAGTCGCCGGGCATTTTCCCGATCTTTACCGGGATGAGGGTGCGGGGCTGAACCGTTCCATCAGGCAGGACCACAAAACAGATGCCGGCAATCATCGGCCCGACAGTTATCCTGGGACCATAGGTCCGGACATATTCATCCCAGCGCCCCAGTTCATAAAATACCCGCGCGAACAACGGCTCGCCGCTGAGCAGCGAGGTCTTAAGACGAAGATACCGTTCATCCAGCGAATCAAGGAAATTTATGATATTGACCAGGACCGGGCGGTATTCCAGGGATGAGAGCGCGTCATCTTTAAGTTTTTCGCCCCGGCCGGCCGGTAACAGCAACGCAATATTCATTGCCCCGGCTCCGGCCTCAACTGCCTGGCTGATAATTTCAATTATTTCCGGGGCGCTATTCCTGGAGATAGTCAGCCGGACGGCCGAAGGTAACCCGGCCGCAGCCAGTAATTTCAAGGCATCCAGGGTCTGCCGGAAACTGCCCGGTTGCCGGATAAAATCGTGGTATGACCGGCTGCCTTCCAAACTCATTACATAAACCGCCACCCCGCGCTCTTTCAGCCGGCCGGCTGTTTCGGCGGTCAGATGCGCCGGATTGCCGTGGATAGATATCTGGCTGATCGGCGCGCCGGCCTCCCGGTATTCTTTGGCGATTTCCAGGATATCCATAAAGTCCGGCCGTAAGAGCGGGTCGCCGCCGGTGAAGAGTATTTTACCGTCCAGATTATTGCTCCGCAGGAATTCCCTAAAAGAACCTAATATCTTCAGACAGTCGCTATAAGGCAGGTCCGGCCGGGTGGTGTCGCGGTCAATAAAACAATGTTTACAACCCAGGCCGCATTTATGGGTAATCTCCCAGCGGATGAGGCACTGCTTCCCGGAAGTATCGGCAGAACCTGGACCATGATTTTTAAGTATTGGCGATAACATAATATAATTTAACCGGTTAGGATAGTTTTGCCGGTTTAGCCAGTTAAGATAGTCAGACCAGTTTAGCCGGTTAGACCAGTTAAGGCAGTTTTGCCGGTTTACTGAACTCTTGCGAAACGCCCCCTCTGTCATTCCCGCGAAGGCGGGAATCCAGTAATTACAGGGGGCATGGATTCCTGCTTTTCCTACGGAACTCTCATTAATGAAAATCCCGTTAGGGGTCGCAGGAATGACACCTTTTGGGTGGTCTTTTCCCCATTTCGCAAGAGTTCAGTAAACCGGTTCCACCCAGCAGAACGGATTCGGGGCGTAAGGGCTGCCCGAAATCTGATAACTGTTGCCGAGCATACTGCCGCAGTAATCCACCGCCGGACAGGCCCGGCATTTGGCAAATCCGGCTTTCTTTCTATTGGTATATTCTTCATCTTCCAGAGACCTCAATAGTTCGGATGATTCATAAATCTGCCGGAACGAATCCCGGGGCGCCCGGCCAATCTGCACCGGGATGAGCCGCCGGGGATATACCGCGCCGTCAGACAATACAAAGAAAGTCAAGCCCTTACTGAAGACCGAGGTTCTCGCCCCCAGGGAAGAAATCAGTTCCTGATATTCCGGCCAGCGTCCGAGTTCGTGGAAGAGCCGGGCGAAAAGATGCTCGGCTCCGAGCAGCGTATGACTGAAATGATGCCCCGGCGCTCCGAGCGTATCAAGAAATTCCAGCACTTTTACCAGAAGACGGCGGTATTCTAAAGGGGTAAGAACCTTTTCCGCATTATTTCCGCCATTGGCCGGGCTAATCAGTGGGTTAATATTAAAAGCGCTCACCCCCTCGGCGACGGCCAGACGAAGAATATGGGGCAGTTCGCGGGCATTAGAACGGGTGAGCGTAAACTTAATAGCGGTTCTGATGCGCGCGGCGCGCAGTTCCCTTAAACTCATCAGGACTTCCTGAAACCGCCCCCGGTAGTGCCAGGTATCATAGATTGAGGGCCGATGATGCAAACTGAAGCGGTACTGGGAAACATCCGCAGATTTCAGCCGGCTGACGATGTCTCCGTCGGCTGGAAACGGCCGGCCTGAAATAATAATGCGGTCAATCGCACCGGCCCGGCGATATTCGTCAGCCGCTTTCAGGATATCCCAGAAATCTTTCCGTAGAAGCGGGTCGCCGCCGGCAAAAATCAAATCGCCCCTGAGATGATTCTGCCGGAGGAAGGAAATAAACGAGTCCAGTATTTTAAGGCAGTCCGCCTGATTTAAATCAGGCCGGGACGAATTACCGGCCGGAAGGCAAAACGGACAATCCTCGGCCGGCCGGCCGGTAATCTGCCAGAAAAGCAGGCATTTCTTCCTGGAAGTATCGGCAGAACCTGGACCCTGATTTTTAAGTATTGACGATAACATAATATAATTTAACCGGTTAGGACAGTTTTGCCGGTTTAGCCAGTTAAGATAGTTAGACCAGTTTAGCCGGCTAGATCAGTTAAGGCAGTTTTGCCAGTTTAGACAGTTAGGATCGTTTGGTCTTTGAACGAAGATACCTCATCAGGCCGTCCGTTATTTTACGGACTTCAGTACATTCGTTATATAATTCCTTAAATGTTGCCTCATCAATATAATTCTGGTCTAATGCTACATAAAGACAATTCTGAACTTCAGAAACAGACCTTCGGGCATAAGTAAGAAACCTGACAAATTCACGGTTAGATTGACTATCAAAACCCTCCGCCATATTGTTCATAATAGAGACAGATGCGCCGGTAATTTGGTCTCTCAATCTATAATCAGAAGCAAATCCTTTTGGCTTGGTCAACGTGTAAACCTTTTTAGTAACAATTCTGGCTCGTTTCCAGCATTCCAAGTCCTCAAACTTTTCTATTCGCATAATTACTTCCTCCTTTTCATATTAACATGCCGGTTTAGATAGTTATGCCAGTTAACCAGTTTTTGCCGGTCAATCGGCTCAACTGACTAAACTGTCTCAACTGGCTAAACTAACTCAATTATCTCAACTGACTTAACTAACTAAACTGACTCAACTGCCTAAACTGGTTCCACCCAGCAGCCGACAGCGGGGCCATACGGACTGCCCGAAACAAAGTAAGTCATTCCTATATTTTTACAGTAGAGCGCAACCGGACAAGTCCGGCACTGCTCAAATTTATCATTCCTGATTTCCAGGTATGCGTTATCTTCAAACGACTTTAACAACCCGGAGGATTCATAAATCTCCTGGAAAGAATCCCGCGGCACCTGCCCGATTTTAACTGGAATGAATCGCCCGGGCCAGACCGTTCCGTCAGATAAAACAGCAAATGTCAGGCCGGGGGAAAGCTGTGTGGGAATGATTGTATACGGATAGAAACAATCCAGGTATTCTTGCCAGCGGCCCAGTTCATAGAAAAGCCGGGCATATAAACCCGCGTCAGCTATAGTTGAGGCCTTGAAAACACGATAATGTTCATCCAACGTATCCAGAAAATTAAGGACATCCAATAAAACCTGCCGGTATTCAGGGGGCGAAAGGATATGCTCCTTTAATTCTTCTCCCCGGCCTGATGCAATTAGCGGGGCGATATGCAGAGAATAAAGACCGGCCTGAAGCATTGTTTTAATAACTTCAATTATGTTCGGCGCATTAAGTTTGGAAACAGTCAAACTCATTGAGGTTTTAATGCCCGCTTGACGCAGGTGGTTCAAAGCGGAAAGGGTTTGCCGGAAACTGCCCGGCTTACGAAAGAAATCGTGCACCCGCTCATCGCCTCCCTCTGTGCTGAGTCCGTAGGAATCAATGCCCAGATATTTCAGTTTCCCGGCCATTTCTTCGTTTATGAAAACAGGATTCCCTTGAATAGCCACCCAGTAGATGAACCCGGATAAGCGGTATTCTCTTATGTTTTCCAGGATATCCAGAAAGTCCTTTCTAAGAAACGGGTCGCCGCCGGTTAAAACCATCCTGCCCGCAAGGTTATTACGTGAAAGGAAGTTCTGGTAAGAATGCAACACCCGGCCGCAATCTTCGTAAGACAAATCATCGGACGGTTTTTTATCCGCGATGATGCAGTGCTTACATTTCATACTGCACTTATGGGTAATTTCCCAGCGCAATACACAGGATTTCCCGGCCGGCGGTCCGGCATTCCCGATTATCCGGTTATGCAGTTCTGATGTATTCATATTTTATTGTATGGACTCTCAAACCGGTTCACCCTCGCCCAACCTCTCCCCATCGGGGAGAGGACCTGTCTGCGTCCCGCCTTGCGGGACAGGCAGATAGATGAGGGAGATTTTTCTTACTCCACCCAACAGCCGGGATTAGGGCCATACGGACTGCCCGAGGCGATATAACTCGTTCCGCACTTGGTGCAATAATCAAGGACCGGGCAGGTCCGGCATTTGGCAGATGCCTTTTTCTTGTTTTCTATGTAATCCTCATCCAGCGACCTGAGTAACTCCGCTGATTTCTCGTAAATCTTCTGGAATGAATCACCCGGCAGCCGTCCGATGGTTACCGGGATGAGCCGGCGCGGATAAACCGTCCCGTCCGGCAAAATCGCAAACCCCAATCCCGAACTATTAACTCCGTGGGTGGGCCGGGCGCCATAGGTCTCCTGATACTCATTCCAGCGCCCCAATTCGTAAAAAAGGCGGGCGAATAATGATTCATCTCCGACCAGAGAAAACCGAACCGCATCAGAGCGTCCATCCAAAGTATCCAGGAAATTCAGCACCGTCAGAAGGGTCCGGCGATATTCGGCCGGGGTCAGGACCTGGTTCTGTAACATTTTGCCCCGCCCGGACGGCAGGAGCGGTCCGAGATTCATCGTGGAAACACCGGCGCTAATCATTGTTTGAATAACCTCAACGACCTGGCCGTCATTAATCCGGGATACGGTCAATCTGACCGGGACCTGAATACCGGCCTGACGCAGACAACGTATGGCCGATAAGGTCTGCCGGAAACTGCCCGGCTGGCGGAAGAAGTCGTGTAGTTTTTCACATCCTTCCGTGCTCAGGGCATAGACCGAAACGCCGTTTTCTTTCAGACGGCTGGCCACGGTTTCATCCAGGTGGGCCGGATTACCCTGGATAATAATGGCCCGGACGGTTCCCGCCCTGAGATATCCGGCGGTGATTTTAAGGATGTCCAGAAAATCAGTCCTGAGAAGCGGGTCGCCGCCGGTAAAGAATATCTTCGCGCTAAAATTATTAGCGCTGACAAAATCACCCAGGGAGGCCAAGACGCCCAGACAATCTTCATAAGAAAGATTTCCGGCCGGGGTGTTGTAGGCCTGGATGCAGTGTTTGCAGCCGACATCGCACTGATTCGTGATTTCCCAGCGGATGAGGCAGGTTTTCCTTTCATCCTGAGCCGCAGACAAGGGTTTCTGATAACCTGATGTTATATGCATCTTATTCCATTCCCTTTTGGTAAGAGTAATTACTTCCTTGCTCCTCTCCCCGCTGGGGAGAGGGATTATGTTCCATCTTGTCTCTCCCCGCCGTGGTTCCAGCAACGGAGCGAAGCACGACGAGAATTTACTCCACCCAGCACATCGGATTGGGCGCATGCGGATTTTCGGACGCGGCATAGGAATCGGCCATCATATTACCGCAGTAGTCCACCACCGGGCAATTACGGCATTTCTCAAACTGGGCCTTCTTTTGCCCGATATACGCGCCCGTTTCAAGCGAGCGGACTAAACCGGACGAGTCATAAATTTCCTGGAAAGAATCCCGCGGCGCCTGTCCGATTTTCTCCGGGATAAACCTCCGGGCCCGGACCGTCCCATCCGGCAGGACGGAAAAAGAAAAACCCTTGCCGCAGGCCGGGATAAGCCGGTGCGATTCAATCAGTTTCCGGCAGTCAGCCGGCCGGCCTAATTCATAAAAAAGACGGATAAACAGGTGTTCGGCGCTCAACACCGAATATTTTAACCGGTCATATTGGACCGGTACCGTATCCAGCAGATTAATTACATCCATTAAAATCCGGCGATACTCTGCCGGCGCCAGCCGTTCATCCTGAAGGTTTTTCGCGTCGCCAAAAAGAACCAGTTGCGAGAACTGGAATGAATTCGTCCCTTCGGTCATCATCAGGCGGATGACATCCACCAGGTCGCGGGCATTGAGCCGGCAGAGCGTGGATTTTACCGAGGTGCCGACGCCTTCGGACTTCAGGCACCGTAAGGCATTGATGGTCTGCCGGAAACTGCCGGGTTGACGAAGGGCATCGTGGGCGGCCTCAAGCCCGTCAATACTTAACTGGAGTCGGGGCGCCCCCAGCGCCTTTAGACGCCTGGCCATGGCCCGGTCTATCAAGGTAGGATTAGCCAGAATAGTGAAATCCGCCAGACCGCCGGACCGGCGGTATTCATCCGCGACCTTTAAGATATCCAGGAAATCATTGCGTAAGAACGGGTCGCCGCCCGTAAAAATCAGGGAGGCCGATAGATTATTACTCAGGGCGAATTCCCGGTATGAGTCAAGCACCTTTAGACAATCCTCGTAAGAAAGTTCATCCGCGGGGATATCCGTCCCGCGATAGCAGAATTTGCAATGCAAATCACACCGGCTGGTAATTTCCCAGTGGAGCAGGCAGCTCTTGTCCCGGGACGCCGCAGGGAGAAACTGATTCTTCAGGTTAAATATTCCCATCCGGACTTTCCCTCTCATTGACTGATTCATAATTTCTGCGCCGGCCCAACTGCCCGACGAGCCAATGCGGCCGCCTCAGGGTTCTTATGGGCTTAAGTTCGTCCAGCCCGATTAACCGGGCATAGGAAATCCAGACGCCGAAACATAAATCATTCGCCTGGCATTCCCGGCAGAAAACAGATTTGACAAAGGAGAAGTCAGCCGGCCGGTTTTCCCAGTACCGTTCGGCCCCATAAATCGTTTTTGTGGTATAAGGCAGACGGAAGATGAACGGATAATAATCCTCCGGCGCGGGGAAAATACATACCGGCAGATACTGGAGAAAAATGTTCTGCTTGAGAGCGACGGCCGTCTTGACCGCATCCGCCAGACAGGGCTGCGCCTCGGTGAAAGTGATTGAGGTTTTATCCCTATTTGCGCTGGTTATGTCCGGCATGCTCAATGGTTCAATACACAACATATCCGGCCTGGGAAATTCATGGTCAATGAACCGGATAATTTCAGAAAGATATTTTGCCGTCATTTTCCCCAGAAGTATTTTCAACATAATTTCAAGAGGATAACCGCGGTCTTTCAGGGCAAATAGGTTTTTGATACCGGCCACGGTTTCCGCAAAACTGCCCGGCACACCCGTGTAATCATCGTGGATGGCGTGATTTGATCCGTGCAGGGGAATCACGACGCTCCGGATACACGTTTCCAGCGCCAGCCGGGCGAACTCTTCAGAGCGGAATGACCGGCCGTGGGTAAACAAGCGGACCTGTCCGCCTAATCGGTTGGCATAATCAGCCACCCTGATAAAATCCGGATGGAGCGTCGGTTCGCCGCCGGTAATTGATACGAATTGCCCGGCCCGGAGATTTTTATCAAGATATCCTTTAATCTCTGAGAAGGCCAGCATTCCATTCCGGCCCTGGGGCGGACAGGCGATGCAATTATTGTCACAGGTATAACATAATTCAATCAGATGACAATGGTCCTGCCTGACTTCCTGAATTACTTTCTCGGCGTTCATACATTATTTTAACATCCTCCGTATTATTGTATAATGAGATTGTTGACCAACCCATCTTTTTGGACACCCGATAATAGGTTATCATATTCCCGAGCCGGGGTCAAGGGATATTTTAACCGGCATTAGCCGTAAAATTGCACCGATGTTTATCCATTCCCCGCGGTCCAGCCCGGGCCGGATAAAATCTGCGGTTAAAAAGCATCGGCGCTTCACTCGGATAATATATCAAAAAGTTGTTTTATCAGGTTACATCAATCGGGACGCACCTCTAATCCATACCGGTAATTTTAACCGCCTGATAGGTTTTAATTCCGCGAGCCCCGCCAATTCCCCGTAGGAACGCCAGACCCCGGCGCAGAATTTGTCTGCTTCGCATCCCGGACATAAACCCGATTTAACAGTCATTTTCTTCAAGCCCATATTCTGAGGATGGCGCATTGGTCCATAGATTGATCGGGTTTCTTTTATAAGAGGTAAAAGAAGACGATAATAAAACCGCGGATCCGGAAATACACAAGGAGGAATATCCAAAAGAATAATATTCTGGCCGTGGGCCAGACCAAATTTCACCCCCTTATCAATATGGGGCGCCGCTTCAGTAAAGGTTATTAAAAGATCGTCTTTGCTGTTTAAGGCCTTGTATATTATATCCGTGATTTCCACAAACAAACATTCCGGACGGGGGAAATTATCGTTTATAAATCGGACACTGTCCATAAAATATTTTATGTTCATCCTGGAAACGAGTAATTTCAGGACAATGTTACCCGGATAGCCAAGCGCCGTTAGAATAAAAAGGTTTTTTATCCCTGTGGTTGTTTCTTCAAAACTACCGGGGGAGCGGGTTATCCGATTATGAATCTCAGGGTCAGGGCCATGCAAGGCGATATAAATAGTTCCAACACCTGATTTAAGCGCGGATTCAGCGAACTCATAGTCGCAAAATTTGCGGCCATTGGTTAATAAATTTACTTTTCGTCCGGAGTTGCCGGCATATTCCATAATTCTTATAAAATCAGGATGAGTTGTCGGCTCTCCGCCGGTAATCGCAATAGTTGAACCTTCTCCGGCATTCGTGTCAATGAAATCTTTTATTTCCTCAAATGATAGTATTTCATTATTCCAAGGAGTAGGACAGGAGATGCAGTTATTATTACATCCACCGCATATCTCAAGGTAAAGGTTGTTCGGTTTAGACATTTTTAACGCCTTATACAAAACGGCGGTTTTAGGTTTTTTATGGGCTTAAGTTCGTCAAATCCAACCACTTGTGCATAAGATTCCCAGACGCCGGCGCAGAATTTGTCTGCTTCGCATTGCCGGCAGGATTCCGCCTTAACGGCCGTCCCGTCCAGGAGAAAGTTTTCCTGGTAACGGGTCGGACCATAGATAACCTGCGATTCTTCAGGTTGCGTCTGATAGACCACCGGGTAATAAAATTCAGGATTAGGAAAGATACAGGGCGGGATATCCTTGAGTTGGAGATTCAGCCCCTTGGCCAATCCGATTTCCACGGCCTGAGCCACATAAGGAACCGCCTCGGTCAGCGTCAGCAATAACTTATCCTTGTTTTCCTCTGCCTTGCAGACGATATCCATTGCGCAGAGCATCACCAGATTGAGACCGGGGAATTCATCGTCTACGAACCTGACGGTCTCCGGCAGGCGCTCTATATTTATTTTGGATATAAGTAATTTCAAGGTAACGGTTACCGGCGCGCCGCTGGTTTTTATTCCCAGGATATTCTTGATGCCGGCCACGGTCTCGGTAAAACTGCCTTTGGACCGGGTAAGTTGCTCGTGGATTTCCTCATTGGGCCCGTGCAAGGGGATGCAGATACCGTAGAGCCCGGCTTTGACAGAAGCATCAGCAAATTCCCGGTCAGAGAACCGCCGGCCGTTGGTCAATAAACTCAAATGGGCGCCCAATTTATGGGCGTAAGCAATAATATTAATGAAATCAGGATGGATCGTTGGCTCGCCGCCGTTGACGGCCACAATCGTGCCTGGCTGCACCTTATCATCCAGAAACTCTTTTATCTTGTCAAAGGGCAATATACCGCCCTCCCAGGGCGTGGGACAACTCAGGCACCGGCTGTTGCAGGTGTAACAGAGTTCCAGATAACAACGATTAGCCATAATATACACTGATTAGCGCAGGATAAAAGCGCAAGATTAACGCAGATTAAGTATAAATCCTTCTTTTTATAGACAATTTAGGAGTACCAAAGTTGACCAATAGCGCAAGTTTATACTTTGAACCTTTTACATAATAATACATTTGGTCTGCCATTGCTTTAGATAAAACAGGGACGGCTTTTATCTCAAGAATAACCTTATCGTCAATTATAAAATCCGGCCGATAGGCGCCAACTTTTTGTTCCTTGTATTTCACTTCAAGCGTTTTCTCGCCAACAAAAGGAATATCCTGGAGTTGGAACTCTATTTTAATCGCCCCGTGATAAATATTCTCCTTATGAACATGACCCAAATTATTATGCACCTCAAAAAGCGCCCCGATAATTTTATAGGTTAAATCCTTATAAATATAATCTGTAGTCATTTGTTTTTACACCAGATTATCACAGAACATACAATCTGTAACCATCTGCGTATCTCTAATCTGCGCCAATCTGTGTATGCTTACCAAATATTCCAAGTATAGTCAAGAGGTATTTTATGTTTTATCTTAACTGCTGTAATAAGAGTTTTAGCAAAATAAACAATGCCGAAGCGATTATGAACGGGGCAAAAGGAATTGACTGGGCCGCGCCCCGGACAGGGATTCGCAACATCTTCTGTTCCCGCTCTTTTTCTTTCAGGTAATTGATATCGGACTCGGTTAATTCTTTAGGCGCCTTCATTACTATTTCCGCATCATTGCGGATGAAAGGGCTGCCGATAATTTTCCGGCCTGACTTGTACAGGTTATACGCCAATTCCATGCCGGCTTTTAAGCCATCAGGCGCAAAGAATGCCAGATGTGAGAAGAAATCCAGCGAAAAATATAAAGTAACCAGGAAGATAAACCCAAATAAGTGTAACAGATTAATAAGCGGAAAAGCGTTATTGGTTGTTTTGATTAATGCCAGAAGCCCGATAGCCAGAAGTGCGTAAATATGCCAGATTTTAATCCGGCCGGTGAAATAACGATTAAGCCGGCTCTGGATAAGGTAAAACAGCAGGTATATCACAACCGTCCGCAAGGTGACATCTATGTTGAGCTGGATGATCAATGACACCGAATACGTAAAGATTGCCTGACATAACCGTTCTACGGAAAAGACGGCCCAGCCGGTTCTAAGAAGAACAATCCAGAGTTTTCCTCTAATGATAGATTTGAACAATAACCATAAGAACAGCAGAAGGTAACAGAGAGCCAGGGATAAACAGAAATTAAAAATAACCAGTTTAAGAGGATATAACGCCAGAGGAGTGATATTCAGGGTGGCGGCGATAAAAAGTTTACCGTCGCCTCCATGCCAGAGGTTGAAATAGTATGAGCCGAATCCCAGCCCTGACGCCAATGTTAAGGCGAGAAGAATATCCCCGGTTGTATTTGTTCCGGTAAAAATGGTCAGCATATTGGCGAATAGGCCGAAGATTAAGAAGATGAGCAAAGGACGGTTGGGGATTGTCCGGCGGGTGATGTCGGTATAAGAAAAGTATATCCCGAAAATCAGGGTCATCGCCAGGGTAATAGCACATTGGATAAAAAATCTTTCATTCATTAATGTGATTTATTCAAAGATTGATGCTAACCCACTCCCAATACCCTAATGGTTTAGACGGATTTTTAACGGCCTCATTTACTGCCTGCCTGATATATGCTGAACTTCTTCAGGGTTACTTCATCCGCCAGGGATTTGGTCAATCCTTCCAGTAATTTCTTTGATGATTCGTCTGTTTCTATCGTTTTGTCCCAGAGGAGGTAAGCCGAGCTAAGTAAAGGATATTTACCTGTTTTGACGGCACCTGAATCAGTAGGTAATATATCATCAATACTAAGAATAGATACTTTTTCCTTGTCCGGTGCGGTCAAAGAGTCCAACGGGACCATTCCGATACCCTGTTTATCCTGTGATACCGAATTAATAACCTCTCTGTAGGTTGTTATAGCAGGAGCCCAGTCGGTTATCTGTGTGGCCCGGTAAACAGTTATCTTACCGCTGAGTTTTTGAGAAATCTTTGTCCAGTCAGTGATTTTACCGGTAATAATACCGCTTAAATCTGCCGCACTTATATTCTGCAGGTCTGCGGAAGATTTGGGAATTATAGCAACCCTCGGTACCACTCCAATTTTTTTATGAGAAAACCCCCATTCCCCTGCGTAGGTTGACAACATTTTCTCCTCTTCGCCTATATGGCCAATCCAAATTGTGACGCCTTTTTTCGCCATACCTCCAGTTTGCTCTGGAAAATAAACCGCAAAATCTTTAGGCAGGCCCAAGGAATTAAAAAGCGTTAGAATATCATCCCTGACTGATTTTTCAGCAGCCAGCCGAATAAGAATAATGTCTCTCTGGAATATACGATACCCCCTTACGGTTTCACCATTAAACCTTTTGTTAAATTCCCCGAAGAATGGGTGTTTGGATATTTTAGGCGTCCAGAATAAATACAACGGCAAAATATAGGGGTAGTCGCCTGTTAAAACCGCTTGTCCGTCCGTAGGCAAGATGTTATCCACCCTCAGGATATTCAGACGCTGAAGCTCTGTTTCAGTTAATCCTGCTAAAGGAATAACCGCAATAGAATTTTTCTCTTCAGCCACGAGTTTAATTATTTTGCTGGTTTGCGCTTCTGCCAACACTATTTTATCAGGCAATGGAACCGTCTCAAGTATGCCTAATCCGAAAGGGGCATAAACTGTTATTTTACCAGTGAGTTTATCGGAAACCTTAGACCAATCATCTGCCTTACCGGAAATAATATTCCTTAAGGACGAAGAGGTCAAATTGGCCAAGCCCTTATCCGATTTAGCCGTTACTACAATAAGAGGAGTAATGCCGAGCTTTTTGTAAGAGCGCCCGATTTTAGCCGGGGTGTTTTCTGTCGCGGGCGGACTAATAATCGGGGCAATAAAAATCCCTTCTTTATCAGTTATCTCACCTGCCATTGTGCGGCTGAAGTTTTCGCTTATCGCCTCCAGCCGGACCGTAAATTTTTCCTGTTTGGTTGCCGGATTATTCTTAAGTGTTCCATAGATGTCCATTACCATTTTTTTCATTGATTCTTCCATTGGAGAAGGAACGCTTAAATAAAAAATTGGCCCGGGACTTTCTTCTGTATTCGGATGTTCTTGTTCCGTATATGATATCCCGCCGCCGGTCGTTACCAACAAGGCGATTGCAAATAACCACAATAATCTTAGCATAAATATTTCCTTTAGCATGAACCCGCTACAAAAGGATTCAACTCTGCTGTCCCATATATTCTAATGTAGTTCGCGTCTACACCGGGACATTTAGTCATCAGGCGACACCTTTGGCATTTATTAGAATATATTTTACCCTTATTAGCCGCGTTGTCAATAAAATAATCACCGTTTTTAATATACCCGATATAATTCCTCGGATAGCGGGATGCGGCTATTTCACGCGGCGCCAGGCAGAGCGGAAAATCCCTCAGAATAATATTAAGTTTTTCCTGTTGGGCAAGGGTATTTATCTTTTGTAAGTATGGTCTAATTTTACTCATTTCTACCGAAAGGTTCTTGTTTTCTAAAACCCGACCGTGATATTTAAGAGCAAGTATTTGTAATCCGTCCAGACCCAATCCGAAGTTATTAAAGAGTTTTTCACTGAATTCATATAATCTTGTATAGTTTTCTGCGGTGCAGACGCAATTGATGATAAATTTCCGGTTATTTTCCTGGAGGTAGTTCAGGGTTTTCATTACCTGCGAAAACGAATCATCATTGCCGACCAGGCGGTTATGGACATCAGGGATATGGGAATGCAGGGATACCAGGAGGACATCCACCTTATCTATAATCTTCCTGAACTCCGGTGAACCAGGCAGGAGCACGCCGTTGGTGGTCATCAACACCCGGAGTTTGTTCTGACGGACTAATTCAACCGCCTTATTTAATGAATCATACAGGAGCGGTTCGCCGCCTCCGAACCAGATTCCCTTAATCCGGTATTCGGCTATGCCTTTCTTGATAAGAGCGTCCAAATCCTTAAGAGTTATTGAATCTTCGCCCCAGAAATCTGCCTGCTTGAAACAGAACCGGCATTTCTGGTTGCATTTATTAGAAATATGCACAACTAATGTCGGGTAGCGGTCAAAAAAGAATCTCATACATGCCCCCTAAACCATATCTCTAAAACAGCCAGACAATATCTAAGGAAGTCGTTTCTATTATCCGTATCTATATCTATAGAATCAACAATCTTTTTAATGGAAGCCCCATTTAAAATACCTTTATCCACCAAATAGGAGGCGCTAAGAAAAGAGCGCTCTATCTCTTTTAAACCGATAGCAAATCGTTCTCCTGGTCTTGTTCCTCCCCTATGAATATCCTCCCGCGTCACGACTTCCTGAGGCAGGTAAGGTCTCGCTGATTGCCGCAGAATATATTTTTCTATACCATCTTTTATTTTATACCGCACAGGTATTGTCAAGGCAAACTTCATGAAATCTTCTGCCAGGTAGGGATAAATGTTACCATATCCTATCCAAATAAGTTGCCAGTGAGGGATACGGTATCTCAGGCAAAACTCCTGAAGTAATTTTACCCCCTCTTCAGGCGTCTGAAATAAGGTATAACCTCTTAAAGGCTGCTTATCCATATACATAAGCACATCTTCTAATGCTTGTTTTGTGAATAGCAAGTGTTTCTGGTTTTCCGTAAAAGGGAATGTCATCAAATAAGGAAGCAGCCGTTTAGTGGCGTTTTGTCTCATCAGAAAACGAGGTAAAAATACTTCTTTATTGACATCATCCGGCTGAAGGAGTTGGTGGAACTGTGGCCAGCCCAGGAATAATTCATCTCCACCCATACCGGTAATATGAACCATTCCCGTGTTCTCATCCTGATAATACTTCCTGATAAATACTCTCTGATTTGAAGTGGGCAGATCTATTTCTCTGATTGCGCTGAGTAGCCCTGCAATCGCCTCATCTCCGGATAATATTTTTTCGCGATGGTCGGTCTTGAGATGCCTGGCGACCTTTCTGGCATAATGGATATCATCGCCCAGCACTTCTTCAAAACCAACGGTAAAAGTTCTCAACCTCTCTTTAGGATACATTTCTCTTACCAAGGCAGTAAGCATACTGGAATCAATCCCGCCGGACAGCATAATTACGGCTTCTTCCGGATTCTTCTCTTGTAATGTTTTTTTTATAGACGCCCTTAAGAGATTCTGTATCTGCGCAACATAATAAGATTCGTCATTAGCATCGGGTGCGAATTCAAATTGGGGTAGCGTCCGATTTATTTCTTTTTTAATCCCGGCCTGAGCATTCCAGGTAAGGGTTTCGCCAGGTTCCAATTTATAAATATTTTTAATGGGCGTGAGTTCAAAAGGCAAATAACCAAAAGTAAGAAAATTATAAACGCCAACCGGGTCAGGGTGTACTTCCGACATCTGACAAATCAAATTCTTTATATTTGTATCATAAATAAAATAATTATTTTCATGGTAATAATAAATGGGCGGGTCGGTAATATAATTACGAACAAGTTTAACGTCAGAGGAGGATTGTTTTATGGTCATTTTTATGTCTTGAGGTTTATTTTGTTTTGATAAACCGGCCGCATCGTTCATAAAACAAAAACGGGCCCTCTGATTTGGTTCTCCAAAGTTTTTTATCCGTCAGGGAAACATTGTCAATATGCCCCACTACCTCAGTGTCTCTGGGGCAACCGATGATATATCCCTCCGGGTCAATACTGGTGCCGTTCCAGCCGATACCGCAGCCGAAATCATAGCCGCAGGCGCCGACATAGCGCCGTTCCAGCATACCGGTCAATGCCAGTTTAAATGTCTCCCATTCCGCGCGGGTCAACACCTCCAAATCTTCGTTAAACGGCACGTATGGCGTAATATGCGGAGTGGCATCATATTTATCGCAAAGGTCCAAGATGTATTCCAGGCTGAACCTGTTCAGGCGCGAGATGCTGATGGCGATTTGTCTTTTGATGTTACTTTGGGCCAGAATATCCAAAGCCCGTAAAGGGATATCAATCTTTTGCCCGCGTATCTGCCTATATATTTCGGCGTCGCCGTCAATACTGACCTGGACTGAAAACCTTTCAAATAAATCACGCGCCCGTTTCAGTAACTCTATATTTTTTGGCACCAATAAACCATTGCTCCCCAATCGGACATCATTGAAATACAGTCCGTTGACTTTTAAATCACCAATCAGGTCTACGACTTGGGGCAATTCAGGATGAAGAAACGGCTCGCCGCCTAACAGATAAACAGAGATATCAGCGAAATCCCTGGCCCGCTCAACAGCCAGAAACTGCCGGCACATTTTCTCGATTGCCTTCAGGGATAAATCCGGATTTTTCAGGTGTTTGTTCTTCAGTTGATTATAACAATGCTTGCAGTCAAAGTTACAGCGGCCGGTAAGCTGTAAATTAAGGAAAAATCTTGGCCTGTGAAGCGATTCCAGGAGAGAGATTGACTCCAAACAGTAGAAATCACTCCCTCTTTTCACCGATACCTTCCTTTGGCCATAAAGCCGTTGATAGCCGGCCAGGGCGGAAAGAACAAACCTCTCATCCCGGGGTGATAAATTATTTATCTCCGCCTTGATATCTTCATCGGGCTTGAGATATCTGGAAAAACCGCTGAAATTATCGGGTGTAATCCCTATCTGAGGCGTAAACGCAACGGATTCTCTTAAGGTATAATATTGCTTACTCATCCTGACATGATTTACCGACTTTATACTTTCGGCTGGTAATCTAAATCTACCGACCTTCCGCTCATCCGGGAAGTTGCTTCCCACCATTCCAGTAAGGTATTTTTATGTTCACCCAGCAGGAGTTTAACCACGTATTCTAATTGTTTCTGCCTGAGTTGGCAGTGGAAGTCGCGGAGTTTAATGGGAATAAATCCTTCTTCTTTCCCGGATGGCTGAAGCAGGCAGGTCCCGCAATAAGGCGACCAGACACATTGCCTACAAGGAGTATTCAGGTTACTCAACCCCCTGAGTCCTTTGGTTTTGGTTATCAAATCCTCGTATGTCATCTCACTGACATTCCCGATAGTAAATGACTCGCCAAAACTTCTGCTTGCGTCGCAGAAATAAATATCACCGGCCGGGTCGTATGACACCTGGTTTATACCGGCGCCGCAAGGACTTCTGTAACACATATACACTCCGCCTGCGGGGCTAAGTAATCTTTCTAAAATAATCGTGGTCATATCCTCCCGCATGGGAATACCCTGTTCATAGAGTTGGATACAATAGTCCACTCCTTCTTTCCAGAAGTCAAAATACTCTTCCGGCGTGTAGCCGATTTCTTTCCAATGAGGAATAGTTGCGCCCGATAAATTCAGCTCCCTTAATCTAATATGATATATTTTATGCTTCACGTACTCACCAATAATGGCCTTGGCGCCATACTCCAAAGAATAACGTGTCGTAGTAGCCAAAGTCCCAATATTCTTGTTGAATCGTTCCCGCGCATAATCAAACCATTTAATAACATTATCATAGCTGTTTGTATTCGCCATCAGTCGCTGCTTGTTATGCAATTCCTTAGGGCCATCCAAAGAAGTAACTACATTGAATCCCATCTTTAATAAATCAGTAAAGATTTCCTCTGTCATCCCTGAAAGATTTGTCACTAAACGATAAATTATTCTTTTATCACCTCTTTCTTTTTCCAATTTACCGGCGATATATTTTACTATTTCTAAATTCAGAAGTGATTCGCCTCCCTGGAACTCAGCCGAAAGAACCTTAGCAGTTGACGATAAGATAAAATCAGATACATTATCGGCTGTTTCTTTAGACATATCTTGCACCCCCGTCAGTTCCGGAGCAGGCGATGCCGCATGACAATATATACAGCGGTGCGTGCAGCGATTAGTAGCCACAATAATATGGAGCGCCACCGGCTCGCATAAGAAAGAATAGCGCTGACGGAGCCGGTTTTTAATAAGTTCTATATTCCCCTTGGTAAGAATAATGCCTTCTTCTTCCAACCTCTTATATAAATCCGGGTCTTTCTCAGCTTGGTAGGTTATCAGCGACTTATATTCCGGCTCGGTCAGGACATCCCAGGCGCCGGAAATAGTAGAAACCAGATATTTGTCATCCAATTTCTTGCTCATCACATCAGCGATATAATTTGCCATTTTATATATATTCAGTTAGGAAACAGTGAAACACCGCTAATCAGGGCATCGTTATATAATATTGCCAGGTTTTCCTGATTGGCCCCGGTTTTTATTGATGTCAGAATAACCTCATAAATATCCTTCTTGTCAACCACAACCATTTTGCATTCATCGGCTACGGCGTGCCCGGCCCCATTAATCATATCCGTGTTATAAATTTCCTTTTCCAGAAATAGAATGATTTTGCCGTCTTTTATGGTATAATTATTAAACTCTTGGTTCATCTTTTTGGACTCCATATAGCGCGGTGGCAATAAGCACTTTTCTTAATTCGTCATTCTTGGCTGATTCCTGATAAAACATCGCATAGTTTACCAGCTGGTCGTTAAAATCCCGGGCCAGTTCGTCCAGGATATTATCGCCGGCCTTTTCATCTATCGGAGTCAGCTTAGCCAGGAACTCGCCGTTCTTTTTGTCCTTGCCCACTACTAGATGTGCTTTACCCAACATGGCATATCCTGCTGCCAATACTGCCTCTTTACTGTAAAGTGCCGGGTCTATGGTAACAACTACAGAACCTTTTTCTTTATGATAATTCTCCATTCGCTATACTCCTTTCAAAGGATAATTATCCGTATAAATAACTGCTATTGTCAAGTAAAAAACTCTTTATATAGCGTCGTGATGGTTTTCTTGAGGTCCCGGCGGCGGATGATAAAGAATCCGGCCGCGGATGATGCCCCGGCTGAAATCATCTCAATATTAATTCTCTTGTTAGCCAGGCAATTGAAAACCCGGGCCGCGACGCCCTGCTCTTTGGTCATGCCCTCTCCGACAAAGGCAATCAGCGCCTGGTCCAGAACCTTCTCAAACCCGCTGACCAGTTTAATCGGCGTTCGGCTCAAAACTGAGAAGGCCTCATCAAAATCCTCTTTGCCGAAGACCAGTCCGATGCCGGTCGGCGCCGAAAGAATGCTTTTAATATTTATATTATTTTCTAGCAGACGTCCGGTAATCTCGTTGACCACCTCTGGCTTATATCCAAATCCGGAGCCATAGCCATGCACCTTGATAAAACCCGACGCCTTTTCATACGTAATGCCTTTAACCGGGATAGAATGCGCAATGTGATAATTATGTATAACTGTGCCTGAGCCCTTTGGATTAAAGGTATTGCGAATTATAATGGGTATATTCTTCAACAGCACCGGTTCAACGGTCCGGGGATGAAGTATAGTTGAACCGAAATAGGCCAATTCCGCGGCTTCCTTGTAAGAAAGATGTTTTATCAAACGCGCCTGGGGGATAATCTCCGGGTCGGCGCTCATAAAGCCGTCCACATCCTTCCAGAGTTCCAGCGCATCCGCATCAAGGGCATAAGCCATGACCGAGGCGCTGTAGTCGCTCCCGCCCCGGCCGAAGGTGGTGGTCCGGCCGTGCTTGTCGCATCCAAAATAACCGGTGATGACCGGAACAATATTACGCCTTATCAGCGGCATCACCACCCGGCCCATATTCTTGCGCACCACCGGTAATAAAGCCGATGACTTGCCGAACAGTCCGTCGGTGACCACGCCGATTTTGTCCGCCTCAAGCGCCTGGCAGTTTATCCCTAAATGAGTCAACGCCTCAGCCGCGATAATAACCGAAAGCCGCTCCCCAAAACTGTTTATCAGGTCGCGCGAACGCTCGGTTATCTCATCTATGTAGCGCAGGCCGTAAAGCAGCCGCTCCAACCGATTGCACTGCCCTTCAATCAACCGGTAGGTCTCGTCAAACACCGCGATGCCGGATAACGCCTGCTTGAGAAACTCCAGGTGCTCCAGTTTAAGCTTATTAACAAAAGTGCTGATCTGCTTCTCGCTGAAATTCTTATTAAGAATACGGTTCAGCAAATTATTCAGTTCATCTGTGACGCCGTTAAAGGCGGAAAGAACTATGGCTTTGGGGCCCTTGGTGGTGGAAATAACATCAGCAATCTGTTTCAGGGAGTTGCCGTCCTGCAAACTGGCGCCGCCGAATTTTAGTACTTTCATAATCAATAAAACTTAGTAATTTCTGCCACAAAGACACCAAGAATTCTTTACGTCTTCTGGCGCCGAAGCGCCATGGCGCCCTTATGGCTCTCAGTGGCTAATCTTATACTCTCCTACACCCAAATGTCAAGTATTTTCCTTGACTAAACCGGTTAAATCAATTTAATCTTGGTGTTTGCTATTATGAGACGTGTCATAATTGTTCTATTTCTGCTGCTTCCCCTATCCGTCTTTGCCCAGCGGGGCGACCTGGATGAGGAAACCCAGCCGATTGGATTAGAGCATTTCAGCATAAAAGATATCGCCATAAACGGACATTCAGAATCGTTTAACCTGATAGACCTTAACAACGACGGGATTAAGGAAATCATCTATATCCAAACCGAGACTGCGTCCCTGGAAATACTTTCTTATGATAAATCCAATTCGGAGTATCGTCCTAAGCAGACGATAAAAATACCTGCGGGAGCTATGATTATATATGTCGGAAATTATCTTCCGGCCGGCGGCGCAGAAATCGCCTTCTACACCTCCGATAGCGTCTTCTGCTATAAGCAAGCTGACGGCTCCGGTTATAATGAAGAAAGAATATTATTGGCGTCCGAACAATCTATTTTCTATCCTTCCGAAACCAATACCAACGCCCTACCGCTTATCAAGGAAGGCGCGGATATAAATAATGACGGCATAGACGATCTGATTATCCCGACCAAAGACGGCTATCTGATTTGCTGGGGGCCTTACGAAAACGCCAAACCGGCCAGAAAACAGATTATCAACCAGCCGGCCTCACACGCAATCAAGACATCGGATTCGTCTTTTATCACCATCTCCTCAGCGCTGCCGCATGTTTCCCTCAAGGATTTGAACGGGGACGGGCTGAAAGATGTTGCTTTAGGGTTCCCCAACAGATTAAATTACTACTTCCAGAACAAGGCAAACGGATTCTTCCCCGAAGCCCCATCGGGCGAATTCCGCATGGATTTCCTTGCCCCTTCCGCCAACCAAAGCGGCAGTAACGTCCTGCTTTATTCAAACCAGTTCGCCGATTTGAATGCTGACGGCTTTATGGACCTGGTAATCGCTTCGACCAGCGGAGATATGTCAGATATCGGCAATATGGTGACGCGCATATTTATCTTCCTCAATAACAGTTCCGGCAATCCTGCCCCCAACGGGAGTCGGGGTGGGAAAGGAGAAATATCGGCTGGACCTATTTATTCCACGCCGCCGGCCCAGGTAATAAACCTAAAAGGAATCTGCCCGCTCTGGGGTATAACCGAAATAAACGGCGACAATTATCCGGACCTGTTCATCATCTCATTTAAATTCTCGCTCATAAAAAAGGCCGTCCTGGGATACATACCTATAATTTATCAGGTATACCTGAACACCGCAGTGACCGCGCCAGCGAACAAACCGGGGAAAAACTTCCCGATGGCGCCCGACTATGAACGCAATGTCAGTTTCCCATCTTCGTTTTTAGGCAAGGGAACCGGCTATTTCTCGCATATCTATTTCGGCTATGATTACAATGCTGATAATCGAACCGATCTCCTGACCATATCCGGGCCGGAAAAGAAGAAAGGCGCGGTCACCATCTATTGCGGCCGGCAGAAGGATAAATTAACCCGGCCGGATGGCGTGAGTTTTGAAAAGGATGAACTCCTCCTCTGCCCGGTAAGAATCCCTGATAAGGCAGTGGTAGCCGACCTGAATAACGACAAAAAAAACGACATCATCCTGCAGTATAAATCAAAACTGACGATTCTAATGGCAAAATAACCTGACGCTATGCTCTACACCAAACTTAAATCCTATTCCGACGCCTATCAATATCTCTGCAGATTCACTGACTACGAACGAATGGCCAAGGTCCACTACAGCCAGACCACTTACAACCTCAAACGAATGAAGTGGCTCCTGCAGGCGCTCGGCAATCCGCAAAATAACCTGCATTGCATCCATATTGCCGGCACCAAGGGCAAGGGCTCGACCGCGCTGATGATTGCCAGGATATTATCATCTGCCGGATACCGGACCGGGCTTTACACCTCACCCCACCTGGTTGACCTGCGCGAACGGATACAGCTATGGCATAACGACAAACAAACCCTCATCCCCAAGAATGATTTCACTAACCTAATGAATCATATTGCAGATAAAACTCACTTCACCATTCGCCATTCACCATTCGCCATTGGTTCGCCCACTTTCTTTGAGACAATGACAGCCATGGCATTTTTATACTTTACACAACACAAAGTTGACTTTGCCGTAATTGAAGTCGGCCTGGGCGGACGGCTTGACGCCACCAATCTGATTACGCCGATAGCCAGTGTCATCACCAGGGTTGACCTTGACCATACCGATAAACTGGGGGATACCATAAAAGAAATCGCTCATGAGAAGGCCGGGATTATCAAACCGGGTGTTCCCGTAATAACCTTCAGGCAAATGACGCCAGCTGATAAGGTTATCAAAGAAAGTGCGAAAGCCAAAAAGGCGCCTCTTCATCTTGCAAAAATACTGCCCCATAAACTTAACCTGCTCGGCAATCATCAGCAGGAGAATTACTCGCTGGCCTGCGGCGCGATTAAACTGCTCAACTCCGCTAATTACACCAAAATAAATACAGCGGAAATAAACCGGGCGCTTAAAGAATTGGTGCTGCCCGGCAGACTGGAATTAGTCAGCCGCAAACCGGACCCCGTTAGAGGTAGGTCGCCCTTAGGCGACCGTGAATCGGTAACACCAAACTCTACTTTACCTAAAGATAATAATAAAGAAACTGTCTCAGATAAAATAAGATTTACCTCCAACGGGGCGGACATCATCCTGGACAGCGCCCATAATCCGGTTTCTATCAAGGCAACCATAGAAACAATTCAGCGCTTAAAATACCGTAAAATCATCCTGGTACTCGCCCTTTCAAAAGATAAAGACGTAAAAAAGATACTGGATATAATAACTCCTTCAGTTGATGTTATAATCCTTACCAAAACCAGCCATCCGCGCTTACTGGAGCCGAATGAATTCCTGAAATATCTACCCGAAAACACCGATCAGGTTTTTATTATTGAACCTGAGCATAAAAGGGCATTGGAAAAGGCGGTTAAATTAGCCGCTGAAGATGACCTGATTCTCATCACCGGCTCGTTCTACCTGGCCGGGGAAATAAAACGAATATTTAACACGAATCACACGAATAAAGACGAATCATACCCTTCGTTTTACTCAGGGTAAACTCATTAAATATTCTGTGAGTTTACACTGAGCGCAGCGAATGTGTCCTATTCACTTCGTGGTCACGCTTCGCTTAGTGCGTGTTTCTATTTTCCTTGACCGCTTAATACGGTTCTTGTAATATAAATCATTATGAATACTCGTAATGTCCTGGAAAAACTGGAAAACAAGCTACTGGCGCCCTATGCCATGAGGAGCGCTAACTCGCTCGGCCGCAAATATCCCGAGCCGGAGCATCCCTACCGAACCGCTTTCCAGCGGGACCGGGACCGGATTATCCACTCCACGGCCTTCCGGAGAATGGAATATAAGACCCAAGTCTTTGTCAACCACGAAGGCGACCATTACCGCACCCGCCTGACCCATACCATTGAAGTCACTCAGATTGCCCGAACCATCGGCCGGGCCCTGCGACTGAATGAAGACCTGATAGAAACCGCTGCCCTAGCCCACGACCTCGGACACACCCCTTTCGGCCACGCCGGCGAGGAGGCATTGAACCACCTGATGAAGGAATACGGCGGCTTTGAACATAATTCCCAGGGGCTTAAGGTCGTTGAATTCCTGGAACGCCGTTACCCACAATTCACCGGATTGAATCTTTCCTACGAGGTGCGGGAATCACTGATAAAACACTCCACCGCCTACGACAATGCCGAAATACCCGAGGCATACCACCCTGAATGGCAGGGACTGCTCGAGGCGCAGGTGGTGGCCATGGCTGATATGATTGCCTATGACAACCACGATTTGGACGACGGTATCCGGGCCGGCCTGATTAAATATGAAGCCCTCAAGAACTGCTCCCTCTGGCAAAAGGCCTCAGCCGGACACAAGAAGAAACTATCCCCGGCTGAGCAGGAAATGTTCCTCCGGCCCCAATCCATCATCTCGCTGATTAATATCGAGGTCAGCGATTTGGTTGAGAATACCTTGAAACTGCTCAAGAAATGTAATATCAAAAGCGTGGCTGATGTGCGGAAACACGACGAAGTGATTGTCCGGTTCTCCGATAAGATGGCCGAAGAAAGCAAGGAGCTGGAATCATTCTTATACGAGAATCTCTATAAGCATTACCGAGTGGAGCGGATGACCCAGAAGGCCAAGCGGTTTATCGAAGACCTGTTCAACGCATATTTGAGCGACCCGAAACAGCTGCCGCCCCGATACCAAAAACTGGCCCGGGAGCCGGGTTCTGACCCGGAAATGGCGCTGCGCCGGTCCATCTGCGATTATATCGCCGGCATGACCGACCGCTACGCCCAGGAAGAATATAAGAAACTATTTTATCCGTTTGAAAGAATATAATTATATAAATGGCAATCCCGACATTCGTCGGGATAACTCGCTGGGACTAAGCGAAGCGTGACTCCGAGCACCCCGCCCCGAATGCTTTCGGGGTCGGGGCGCGCAGGTCAACGACCAAGGTCTAACAGCGAGTAAGGAGTATTTATGCTATACGTTTTAAGGGCATTATTCATCGCCACCAGCGGGCTGATCGGCTGGAACATCTCCGGTAATTTCATCGGTGTTATCGTCGGCGTGTTGCTGTCCACCCTTTTCGTCCTGATAGAATTGTGGTTCACCCGCCGGTTCATCGCCACAATTTCCATCGTGATTTTCGGGCTGATTTTCGGATTCATTGTTTCCTACCTGTTTACCAATGTCGTCTTTATGCTCGGCTGGACCGAGATAATGGCCAAGGACCTGCCGGACTTTAAGTTCTGGTTCCAGTTCTCCATCACCTTCCTGTTCAGTTTCATTACAGTCATCGCCATTATCCGCAGCAAGGATGATTTCAAGTTCGTGATTCCCTTTGTGGAACTCTCGCCCAGCCATAAAAGCGGCAAGCCCTGGATTGTCGATACCAGCGTCATCATCGACGGCAGGATCGCCAGCATCCTTGAGGCCATGGCCATTGATTCCCCACTGATTGTCCCCAAGTTTGTCCTGGAAGAACTCCAGAAGGTGGCCGACTCATCGGACAAATCCAAGCGGACCAGGGGCAAATACGGGCTGGATGTCCTGGACCAGATACGCAAGAATAAGCGATTGGATATTCGGATTGACGAGGCCGAATTCCCCTACATCAAGGAAACCGACATGAAACTGGTCAAACTGTCCCAGTCGCTCAACGGCCATCTGGTCACCAACGACTTCAATCTAAATAAGGTGGCCAAATTGCAGGGTCTGGAGGTCATCAATATCAACGAACTCTCCAACGCCCTAAAACCGGTGGTCCTGCCCGGCGAGATTATAGAACTGAAGATTCTTAAACCCGGCGAAGAGCCCAAGCAGGGGGTGGGTTATCTCCAGGACGGCACCATGGTGGTAGTGGAGGGCGCCCAGCATCGCATCGGCCAGAAGGTCATGGTGACGGTCACCAGCGCCCTGCAAACCGCGGCCGGCAAGATGATTTTCGGGGAATTGGAAAGACGGTAGCCGGAAAAGTTTTCCGTCACTGCGGAAAAGTTTTCCGTGCATAAGACCGCCCTGATTTTTCGTACGAATTGCGTAAGATTCTCTATCCTGTTGATAAATAAGGGGATTGGCTAATAAACCCGTCGGATTTGCCCGGTAATCTTCAGAACTGGCATGCTAGTTGCCACTATATATATATTATCCCTCTCCGGAGTGCTTAGGCTATTTTGTCCCGTAAGGGCATAGCTTAGGTCTCCGCACTCATTCCCCCGTTCCCCGATATCTTCGGGGGGCGGGGGTTATTCATTTCAGGTAAAATATTCTTTCGCTTATGCAAGTTATGTGCGGGGTTATTGCCTTCCGGCCGTGGTTTTAGCGTTCTCCCAATCTGCCAGATTCATGATGACCTCCCTGGCCTTGCTGTTCTTATAGCCGCCGACGATACCGACCTTGGCCATCATCTCTATCAACCGGGCAGCCCGGCTGTATCCGATATTCAGCCGGCGCTGGATTAATGATACCGACCCGCGCTGGGTTTCCAACACCACCCGAACCGCGTCCTCAAATAACTCATCGTCTTCCAGATTCTCAAAGTCGCGTTTGCTTTCCAGTTCCAGCAATTCCGTATCATAGACCGGCGAACCCTGTTTCTTGAGGAAGTCCACAATGTTATGGATTTCCTTGTCGCTGACAAAGGTGCACTGGGCCCGAATCAGATCAGTCGAGGACGGTGGCAGGAAGAGCATATCGCCCTTGCCCAGCAGGCGTTCGGCGCCGTTGCGGTCCAGGATGGTCCGGGAATCCACCTTGGAAGCCACCTTGAAGGCAATCCGGGCCGGCATATTGGATTTTATCAGCCCGGTTATCACATCCACGGACGGCCGCTGGGTGGCCAATATCAGGTGAATCCCGACCGCCCTGGATTTCTGGGCCAGCCGGGTAATGGCGTTTTCCACGTCGTCCGAGGCGGCCATCATCAGGTCGGCCAGTTCGTCTATCACCACCACGATATAAGGCAGTTTGTTGGGCACGTCCACAGGTTCCTCACCTTCCTCGCTCAGCCGCTCCTTGATTTTATCGGTGGTCAACTGGTTATAAGAACTTATCTTCTTGACGCCCACCCGGAGGAGTAATTCATAGCGCTCGTCCATAGTCCGGACCAGCCACTGAAGAATCAACGGCGCCCGTTTCATATCCGTCACCACCGGCGAAATCAGGTGCGGGATATCCTTGAATGCCGACAGCTCCACCATCTTCGGGTCAATCAGCAGGAGCTTGAGTTCATCCGGCGTCCGCTTCATGAGCATGCTCAGGATGCCGCTGTCAATGCAGATGGACTTGCCCGAGCCGGTCGTGCCGGCAATCAATATGTGCGGCATCTCGTCCAGCTCGCGGACGACCGGGGTTCCGGCCGCGTCCTTGCCCAGGCACAGCGGCAGGATAAAGTCGTTATTGGTAACCAGTTCCTTCAGGCGGACAATGCCTTTATAGGTATTGGGCACGTCGATGCCGACCGTGGACTTGCCCGGAATCGGCGCCACCACCGTGACATTGGGCGATTTCAGGGCAATAGACAAATCATCTATCATCCCGGCCACCTTGTGGACGCTGATGCCGGGCGCCAGTTCTATCTCGTATTTGGTCACCACCGGCCCACGTTCAATGTTTACCACCTTGGCCTCGATGCCGAAATTGCGCAGGGTTCCTTCTATCACGACAATCCGGTCCTTGACCTCGTCGGCATTATCCGAATCCGGCATCGCCTCCGGGTCTTCCAGCAGGTCCAAGCCGGGCAGCTTGAAATTGCCGACCATAACCTCCCGAGCCTTGGCCGGCTCTCTTACCGGAGCAACCCTGGGCTTGGTCTCGGCAATCTTGCTGATTCTGGCGTCATCATCCTCTCCCGGCTCATCCTGATCAGAGCCAAAATCGCCATCTTCCACGGAAACCATGGGTGTTGTAACCGGAGCTGGCACACCGGATTTGGTCAGTTGTTTAATCATCTTATCCTGGGCGTGCTTGCGGTCAATGCCCTGGCGGAGCGCATTAATGAATCCGATGAATCTGGCGGCCATGGCGTATATAATCCGGCCGAATTTGGCGCCGACATCATAGGCCAGCCAATCCGTGGCCAAGATAATGGAAGCCCCCAAGACAAAAAGAGCCAGCAGATACGAACCGATTGAGCCAAAGGTATGGATGGTGAATCCGGCCAGAGCCGCGCCGGTCAGTCCGCCCAGGGTCTCCATCCGGCCCGAGTTAAACCCGGCCGGCGTAACCAATCCGGCTAATGACAATGCGGCGGCTATGAATATAATCAGGCACAATATCTTTAGCGGCAGGACCGAAATCTGCCGGCGCCATATCAGGAATATGCCCCAGAGCCCGACCATGGCCGCTAAAAGATATGCCACAATACCGAAAACAAGAAACAGGTTGGTGGCGAAGAAATTGCCGACCGTCCCGCCCCAGTTGCTGAAACCAACCGGCTTATCCGCGTTATAATGCCAGGCCGGGTTATCGGTTGTGCTGTGGGTAATCAAACTGAACTCTAAAAATAGGGCCAATAGTATTAAGAATACGCCGATAATGGGCCTGATGGAACGCTTGTTTTTGTCTGCAGTCATAATAAATACAATAGCGTCATAAATGGTCAAGAATAGTCAAATCCGCCTTCGGCGGGTCAGTAGGTTATCTGTACTTGACAATCCTTGACTGCTTGACGTATTTTAACGCACAAACATTACAATAAACAATCCGACTAACAGGCAATACCAGCCAAAATATGACAGGTGTCCGCGCCTGACCGTCCGAACCAGGATGCTTATTGCCAGCAGGCTTACCCCTAAACAGATGATAAAGCCGACCATTATAGGTATCGGCTGAAGTGCCCCTGAAAGTTTACCGAAATCTTTTAGTTTCAGTATTGACGCCCCGCCTATCACCGGAATAGCCAGCAGAAATGAAAACTTTATGGCGGACGAACGATCCAGGCCTTTTAATAGCCCAGTGGCTAAAGTCGTCCCTGAACGGGAAATTCCCGGGATAATCGCAATCATTTGGGCAATGCCGACCCAGAACGCCTGTTTGGGCGTGGCGCGCGCTAATGTAGTCGGCGACCCCTTCCAGTGCAATTCCGATAACAGCAGATATATGCCGGTCAATAACAATCCAATCCCGGCCACCAGTGGGCTGGCAAACAAGCGGCTTATCTGGTCGTTAAATAAATAGCCGACCAGTCCGGCCGGGATGGTCCCGATAATCACCAGCCAGAGTATCCTGGGATTAAGCACCATCTCTATGATTTCCTGATAAAAACTTATACAAATCGCCAGCAGCGAGGCCAGATGAAGGATGACAATCAGCAGAAGATTCGTCTCAGGATTGGTCATCTTAAACAGATGCTCGGCAATCACCAGATGGCCGGAACTGGAGACAGGCAGGAATTCCGTTATGCCCTGGATGATGCTCAAAATAATAATTTCCCAGAAGGTCATATATATTCTAATCCCCCTATTTCCCCCTTTGCAAAAGGGGGATTAAGGGGGATTTTGGAGGCGAAAATCCTTATTCGTGATAATCCCTATTTATTTTTATCTGCCTTCGCGCCGCAGGGCTTGCATATCTTATCGTGCGCGTCCTGTATTTCCTTCTTGCAGAACTGACAGACGCACGGCCCTTCAACCTGGGGCTCTTTGGCTGGCGCCGGAACTGACGGTGTCTTTAAACCGGACTTTTTCTTCTCATAATCCTCGATGGCCTTGGTCAGCGCCTCGGCGCCTAAGTTGGAACAGTGCATCTTATTGGGCGGCAGGCCGCCTAACTCCTTGGCCACCTCCGCCTTGGTAATCTTCTTGGCTTCTTCCAATGTCTTGCCCATCCCCATCTCAGTGACCATGCTGGAAACCGCGATGGCCGCGCCGCACCCGAAAGTCTTGAACTTGATATCGGCTAACCGGTTATCCTTAACCTTGATGTAGAATGTCATCATATCGCCGCAGACCGGATTGCCGACCTCGCCTACGCCGTCCGCATCCGGTATCTCGCCGACATTACGCGGATTCCGGAAATGGTCCATCACCTTATCACTATATATCATTCTTTGCTCCTCTTACTTGCTGTTAGGTATCCCAGAGGGAGAGCGTTACAGCAAGTTAGATCCCGCCTAATGGCGGGATTCATCTTATTATCTGCGCTACTTCCTGCCTCAAGAATTCGGCTGCCTGCTTTTCAGCCAGGCCGATGTATTTCTTTGGCTCGAGCATGTCTTTCAGATGTGGCACCACCCGGGCAAAGGCCTTATCATTCTTGAGCCGGGCCAGCAGGTCATTCTTCCCGCCCTGCTTGATATTCTTAATTACCTCCATCGAACGTTCCCTGATTCTCTGGTGCAGTTCCTGGCGGTCCGCGCCCAATTTCACCGCCTTCATCAGTATCTCCTCGGTTATCATAAATGGCAATTCCGTCTCGATGCGCCGGTTAATCACGCCTTCATAAACCGTCACGCCGGCCATGATTTTATTGTAGGTTCTGAGTATGGCGTCCGTGGCCAGGAATGCCTCGGGTATGGAAATCCGACGGTTGGCCGAGTCGTCCAGAGAACGCTCCAGCCATTGGACTGAATGGGTCAGGGCCAGGTTATCGGGCAGGAGAATGACAAACCGGGCCAGTGAGGTAATGCGCTCGCTCGAGACCGGATTCCTCTTATACGGCATGGCCGATGAACCGACCTGTTCCTTGCCGAACGGCTCTTCCAATTCGCCTAAGCCCTGCAGCAGCCGCAGGTCCTGGCTGAATTTATGGGCCGACTGGGCAATGCCTGAAAGCACGGTCAGCATCTGGTAATCCTGTTTGCGCGGATAGACCTGGCCGGTAATCGGGAAGGTCTTATCAAAACCCAGTTTCCGGGCCAATATCTTATCCAACTGCATTACCTTTTTGGCATTGCCGTTAAAGAGCGACAGGAAACTGGCCTGGGTGCCGATGGCGCCCTTGGCGCCCAAGCACTTGAGATTGAATTCCAGGTATTCCAGGTGATGAAAATCCTCCACCAAATCCTGGAGCCACATGCAGGCCCGCTTGCCCACCGTAGTCAGCAAGGCCGGCTGGAAATGGGTGAACCCGCAGCAGGGCATGCCCTTATATTTCTTCACAAAGGCGCTCAAGGATTTAATGGTCTTGACCAGTCGCGCCTTGATGAGCGCGATGGCGTTTTTATAGATTATCAAATCGGCGTTGTCCGTAACCATGGCGCTGGTGGCGCCTAAATGGATTATCGGCCGGGCCTTGGGGCACTGCTCGCCGAAGGCCTTGATATGCGCCATGATATCGTGATTGGTCCGGGTCTCCCAATCGGCTATCCGTTTATAATTAATCTTGGACTGGAACCGTTTCATCTCGGCGATTTGCTGGGCGGTCACCGGCAAGCCCAGCTGGCGCTCGGCCTCGGCCAAAGCAATCCAGATTCTGCGGTGCGTCTGAAAACGGTATTCATCGGAGAAATTATAGAGCATCTCCGGTGAGCCGTAGCGCGTGGTTAGGGGCGACTGGAATTTCTGGAATTCGTTGTTCTTCATACCTAATAAACACCTTAACACGAATCACACGAATATTAACGAATCGCACGAATAAATCAGGAATTATTCGTGTCATTCGCTCTGATTCGTCCTATTCGTGTTTACTATTTCTGTATCCCCTCAGGCAATAATTCCTTCCAATCCTGAACCTCAATGGCCGCCTTGGGCTGAGCCGCGGTCATGAACAGGAATATCGCCTGCTGGATGCGGTTGAATTTCTCCTTCAGTGGCTGGGGCAGATTATCATAGCACACGCTGTAGGCCACCCCGTTTATATCCACATTGATTACTTTAGTAAAAAAGTCGGTCCGTTTCAAGTCATTTATGTTAAATTGCGCCGGGGTCGTCTCCGGCAGCGCGAAGAATTCCTCGTGGTTGATGAACTTGAACAACTCGCCGGCCGTCTCGTCATCCACCACCATCACCCGGGGCGTATTGACCTGCTCAAAGATTTCATTCAACTTCAGCCCGGATTTCACATTCCGCTCGCCGGAAATCATGGCCACATAGATGCCGATCGGCTCCTTGGCGGACCTGCCTTGGGTCAGCTGGAAGAACGAAACCTTTATCTCGCCCGGAGAGACCGCCATGTTTGTGGCCGGACCGCCGGCGCACCCCGTTAGAAAGCCCACTACCGCTATCATTAACACCATCATTAGTATAACCCTTGCCCGAGTTCTTTCTAACGGGGCGCAGCCGGCCAATGCCAACAATAATACCGCCATACTTATTCTAAACATATTATTATACGCTTCACGCTCGGAGTTTATCCCGCCAGGAGCGGGACTAAACGCTCTGCGATGAATGCCACCGCCTTATCCAGCTCCACGCTTTCCTTCTTCCCGCTGGCCCGGGTTTTCAGGTCCACCTTCTTCTCTTTCAAACCCTTACCGATGGTAACTATCAGCGGGATACCCAGCAGATCCGCATCCTTGAATTTGATGCCCGGCGATACCTCGCGGTCGTCCCAGAGCACCTCGGTGCCCCGGTTGGTCAGCCCGTCATAGATATCCTTTGACGCCTGGAATATCTCCTCATCAGCCGGGTTAATAGAAATAATCAGCACCTGATACGGCGCCAGGGCCTCGGCCCAGATAATCCCGTTCTGGTCAAATGAATTCTCGATAGCCGCGGCAATGATGCGGTTGACGCCGATGCCGTAACAACCCATAATCATCGGATGCCGCACTCCTTTTTCGTCCAGGAACTGGGCATTAAGCGCCTGGGAATACTTGGTGCCTAACTTAAAGATATGCCCCAGTTCAATCCCGTTCAATATCTTCAACCCCGGCTTGCCGCAACCCGGACAGACATCCTTATCCGTAATCATCCGGATATCCGCGGACTGGTCTATCTTGAAATCGCGGTTGATATTGGTATTCAAAAGATGCGCATCCAACTTATTGGCGCCGGTAATGAAATCCATCAGCCCGACTACGGAATAATCAGCAATGATGGTGATATTCTTTAAGCCCACCGGGCCGGAAAACCCCACCGGGCCGTTGGTTACCTTGGCTATGGTCTTGTCATCAGCCAGTTCGCAGGACGCGGTCCCTTCGGGTTCCATCACCGGTGAATTAAGCAGTTTGGCCAGCTTGGACAGGTTCAGTTCATAATCGCCCCTCACCAGCGCCGCCACCGGTCCTTTGGAGGTATTGCAAATCATGGTCTTGACCATCTGTTCGGGCTTGGCATTGAGGAACCCGGCCAGCGCCTCGATAGTTGACTTGCCTGGGGTGGCCACTTCCTTAAGCGCCTTGAATTCCCCCTTATTAAAGGGGGATTTAGGGGGTTGTATCGTCGCCAAATCCGGATTAGAGCTATAACTGCACTGGGTGCAGGTCACGAACAGGTCTTCGCCGGCCGGAGACGGGCAGGTGAATTCATGCGAGCCGCTCCCGCCCATCAGGCCCGGGTCGGCCTCGATTATCTTATACGGAAGTTTACACCGGTCAAAGATGCGGCAATAGGCGTCATACATCTTCTTATAACTCTGGTCCAAAGACGCCGTATCCGTATGAAAGCTGTAGGCGTCCATCATCAGGAATTCCTTGCTCCGGATAATCCCGAACCTGGGCCGGAGTTCATCCCGGAACTTGGTCTGAATCTGGTATAAGGTCACCGGCAGTTGCCGGTAAGATGAAACCTCATTGGCAACGAGCGAGGTGATAATCTCTTCGTGGGTCGGCCCAAGCACATTCAGTTTCCCGGTCCGGTCTATCACCTTGAACATGTTATCGCCGAAATCCTTTAGCCGTCCGGTCTGTTCCCAGGGTTCAGGCGGATGCAGAGCCGGTAGCAACACTTCCAAAGCCCCAGCCCGGTCCATCTCCTGGCGCACTATATTAATAACCTTATTAAGGATTCTCATGCCCAGAGGCAGATAATTATAGGTGCCGGCGGCCAGTTTGCGGATTAAGCCGGCCCGCATCATCAGCTTGTGGCTGATGCTCTCGGCATCGGCCGGGTCTTCCTTGACTGTTGGTATAAAACTATTGGTCCATTTCATAAAACAATAATATATCTCTATCAGATAAAGGTCAAGGAAAAGAAATAAGTTATTGCCACTGGCGCCGAAGCGCCATGGCGCCCTAATGGCGCCAAAAGAACACAAAGGGGTCATTCCTGCGAAAGCAGGAATCCAGACGCTAATTCTTTATATTCTTCGTGTCTTAGTGCCTTAGTGGCAAATTAGTATAATTTCTCGCATTGGGAGTGGTATGTTCATAAGAGGGGCGGAGTATTTACTTACCAGACCGGGAGGGGATACTATATAGGCCGGGAGTGGGTACTGCATAGACCGGGAGAGGATACTACATGGACCGGGAGAGGATACTACATAGACCGGGAGAGGATACTACATAGACCGGGAGAGGATACTACATGGACCGGGAGGGGATACTACATGGACCGGGAGGGGATACTACATAGGCCGGGAGAGGATACTGCATAGACCGGGAGTAGGTAGATACTACCCGGGGGGTACCTCCCCCCTCCCGCTATAAGGGATTGATTTATAATGGTTTACGGAAGAGAAAATAGCCCAAAATGGCCTGTTTTAGGGGTATCCATACGGGTTAAAAAGACGTCTCTACGGGTTATGGCGCCAAGGCGCCACAAGTTATAAGGACATCCCCATAAATTATAGGTAGATACCGATATAGGTATGGAAATGGGCTAAGCGACCCCCTTCAGGGATGGATACTGGTTATTGCAGTAGCCGGAGACTCGCGCGACGTAATCCCATAAGCAACAGGATAAACAGGAACGGTTCTATGCCCAGATAGCCGCAGACCCCGCGGCTGTCGTGAGCGCCGCCGCTGGAGCCGGCCAAGGCGCCTTCCTGGTTAAGGTCAAAGGCGATAATGCCCCGATAGGTTGTCGTGGAATAGGTTATCTCAATATAGGCCGTGTAGGTCTGGTAGTCATCAAGATTGGGATTATCCCAGGTGGTCCTGAAAACCCCCCAGGTATCCGGGGTTGAGGAAGTCATGGTTCTGAGGTCGCTGTCCGCAAAGTCAGTGATGGTGATAGTGACGCTGTCCGGCGCGGCGATAATCATCCCGTCATAGGTCAGCCAACTGGTGGTTTCCAGCCGGTTTGAGACGATGTTATAATTGATATTTCCCTTGACCTCCCAGGTATGCGTGGTTCCGCCTGCGTCCAATTCAATCTCAAATGTCGAGGCGCTTCGGTAAGGGGTGGTAGCATATGTTACTTCGCTTTTCGCCCAATAGGTTTTATTGGCTACCAGCGTGGTATTGGTCCAGGTGATAGTAAAAACACCATCAACACTCGGAATATTTGATTCAAGCGTCCTGACAAGGTTATCGTATTGGTCGTAGATGTCAATACGCAGATTGGTCAGGAGCGGGTTACCTTCCGGGTCCAAGACCGGCATTACCAACCCGTCCCTCGTAAACCAGCCGGTAGCAGTCAGACTATTATCAGACGGTTCATAGTTAAAGGTAACCGGTATCTGCCAGTTGTGAACCACAGACCCTTCCATCTTAATGGTGAATGTCCTATCAGCGTTAGCATCCCAGTTGTCCACGCCGGTATCCAGATACCCCATCTTGGTAAATATGGAGTTATGATTAGTATTATAAGGATAACCAATAGTTTTCGGAGAACTAACCGGATATATGGTCAAACCGCGGGTCGGATCCTGATATGTCATTGTTTTCATATGTTCGTTAGTCACCGTATCCAGGACATTGAAAGTAATGTAATAATAATCAATAGAGAATGGATTAGGGCTCTGGCCGTAGGCGGCTAAATCCCGGCTGTCGCAGATTCTGACCTTACTGTTGGCCTTTAGGCCACCCCGGTCCGGAATAGTCCAGTTATAAGAGCCGGTGTTTGAGGTGGTGATGACCAATTGGTTGTCGCTGACGAAGTTATCCGTAGAATAATATATTCCGACTGTGGGGACCGTGCCGGTGATAGCCCAACTGATGGTCTCGGTTCTGTTGGTGACCCATCTTTCGCCGCCGTCCGGGGCAAGCACATTGATATCGGCCCTGATTTTGAATGCCGCTGAGGTGCTTGATATTGATGGGGTGTCGAACGAGGAGACCCTGACCTTGACGCTGAAGTCCGGGGTGATGTCATTTGGGATGGTCCAGGCATAACCATTGGTATTATCGCAGGTGGTAATGGCATTTATATCGCTGACAAAATCATCCTTGGAATATTCTATGTTGACCGTGGCGATAGCGCCTTCGCTGGTCCAGGTAATGGGCTCGCTGGCGCCGACCTTGAGCGACTCGCTGCCGGCCGGATAGGTCACGGTAATCGCATCAGCCGGGGCAGCCAGCGCGCTGACCATCAGGATGAGAGCAGCCAGTGCAGTCCCAAGGATAATCTTGTTAATCATAATATTATCTCCTTATAATTTATTAGCAACTAAAACGCTGATGCTCATCTCACAGATGCTTTCAATCTATATATTAATATAAACGTTATTCCTGACTTGTCAAGTGGAATCTGAAAAATACTCCAGTGTTTAACTGACACTGACCAATTTAATTATAAACCCGCTGATTTGCTTCTTGGAGGTATTGTTAAACCGCTTGACCAAGCCCTGTCTACTATACATTTCAACCGTGGACCTGTCACTGCCAAAGGCATCCGGAGAGTTCAGGACCACATAATCAAGATTCTTGGCCCTTAGTTTCTTCAGGGCGTTACGCTTACCATTATCTGTCTCCAGGGCAAAGCCGATGAGAACCCTTTTTCCCTTTTTCCGCCCTAATTTCCTGAGGATATCCACAGTCGGAATGAGTTTAAGATTAAAGGTCTTAGAGGTCTTCTTTAACTTGCCCTTGAAACAATGGACCGGGGTGTAGTCACTGACCGCCGCGGCCATTATGACCGCATCGGTCTTGGCGTATGCCTTCATCACGGCCTGATACATCTGATGGGCCGAGGTTATCTTTATAATACGAACTCCGGACGGGGCTTTTAGCCCGGTCGGGCCTGAGATGAGAGTGACCTGATGACCCTTGCCTTTAGCGGCCCGGGCCAGTTCATAGCCCATCTTGCCTGAGGACAGGTTAGCCAGATAGCGAACCCGGTCGATGTATTCGTAGGTCGGCCCGGCTGTAATGAGAATATTCGCCATAAGTAGACAGTAGGCAGTACACAGTAGACAGGTAAAATAAATACCTGGTACTGTTTGCTCCTTTAACTGGATTATTTAATAAGCGAACCCAGATATTTTATGATAGTGTCAAAGTCAGCCAACCGGCCGATACCTGAGCCGCAAACCAGATGACCCTTGGCCGGGTCTATGAAATGATAGCCCTGTTCTTTTAGGCGCTTGATGTTGTTCTGGACAATCGGATTAAGGTACATTCGTTCATTCATGGCCGGGGCAATGATAACCTTAGACGCCTTGACCGACATAACCAAGGTGGTCAGGGCATCGTCCGCAATGCCCGAGGCAATCTTGCCGATGATATTCCCGCTGGCCGGCGCAATCAGCAGCGCCGAGAGTTTCTCCGCCAGGGCAATGTGCTGTGGGTCGAATTCATAATCCTCAGTAAATAAATCCGTAATAACCTTATGGTGCGACAGGGTCTGGAATGTCAGGGGCGTGACGAATTTCGCGGCCCCGGCGGTCATAACCACCGTGATATTTGCGCCCTGCTGGCTTAGGTAGGAAACCAGCTCGGCCGTCTTGTAGGCGGCAATGCTGCCGGTGACGCCGATGCCGATTTCCTTGCCTTTAAACTGGTTCTTGGTGACCATATATTATTTCTTTTTTGTCTTGGTCTCCTCGCCCGCCACCGTTAACCGGTCATCCAGGATCTCATCCAACATCGGTTCCATCAGGGCATAAAACGCCTTGTCCTGCTTTAAGCCGGCCTGCCTAAGGTCCCTAATGCGATGGATGAGGATAGCGGTTAATTTCAGCCGGCCGCCCAGTTTATCGGCTGCCAATTCTATCTTCTTCTCCAAGCTGTTTACCATATTTATTATCTCGCTTTCTTAGGGTCCCGCCTGAAGCGGGACTCTTAGACCTCGCCGTAACCCATAAGGGCGGAGGCGGGTTACATTTAGTATAAATTCTTTTTCACTATCTGCCGCATCTCTCCGACAGCCCGGGCAATGCGGTCGTTAATAACGTGGAAATCGTAATCGCGGGCATAGCGCATCTCAGCCCTGGCCCGCTTGAGGCGCTTATTTATCTCCGCTAATGTCTCCCGGCTCTGCCGTTTAATCAGCCGCTGTTTCAAGGTCCGGGCATCCGGCGGCAGGATAAAGATATAGACGCCCTTAAATCCCTTTCGTTTTAACGCCCTGGCGCCCCGGACATCAACCCGCAACAGCGGATATCTGCCCTGCCTGAAGACGCCGTTGAGCGACGCAACCGGCGTTCCATAATAATTACCAAAAAGCCGGGTATATTCAACAAATTTCTTATTTCTTATGCCGCCGGTAAATCCCTTAACAGTAAGGAAGTGATAATCCCGTCCGTCCTTTTCGCCGGGCCGGGGCTGGCGCGTGGTGGCGGTAATACAGGGTTTCAGCCGCCGCTCCAGGCGTAAGAGGTGTTCGCACAGGGTGGTCTTGCCCACGCCGGACGGGCCGGAAACAACTAAAATCTGGCGTAAAATAGTATCTCTCCCTTGCGAACTTTCCATTCCTTAGGGTATACCCCCACACCTATGCATAGGTGTAGGTGGTTATTCAATATTCTGCACCTGTTCCTTGATTTTCTCCAGTTCGCTCTTAAGCGAAATCACCGCATAGGTTATGGTAGTATTGGCGGACTTGCTGCCGATGGTGTTAATCTCCCTGAGCATCTCCTGGGTGATGAAGTCGAGTTTCTTACCCACCTCGTTATTCTGTTTTAAGGTGGCAGTAAACTCAGTTATATGCGAAGACAATCTTTTTATCTCCTCGTTGATATCCGACTTCTGGGCAAAGAGCGCCACCTCAACCGCGATATTGCGCTCCAGGCTGCTGAGGTCATTATTTCGGTTCTTTGGCTTGGCCCCATTATCAGGGTTGGAATGGCCTGAAAAATCCTTGTTCAGGGTGTATTTGTCCAGCACGTCCTGCAACCTCTTCCTGAAAGACGCCTCATAATCCGCCCGGATAGACGGCACAAACTTTTCTATCTTATTCAGGGAATCGCCCATCCGGTTCAGGTCTTTCTGGAGCGTCTTGGCCAGGCGGTCGCCTTCCCGCTGCCGCATCTTGACCAGGTTGCCCAGCGCCTGCCTGATTACCTTAACTATATACGACCATTCCTTATTGGTGATGTAATCGGTCTTGACCACCGGCTCCAGGACGCCGGGCAGGTTAATCAGGGTGTTAAGCGGAATATCATCCTTTAACCCCAGGGTTTTCTGGAGCAGTTTTAACTCCTGGTGATAATGCTTGATGATGGCCCGGTTGATTATCAATCGCGGGGTCCGGTCGGAGAATACCTTGATAAAAAGATTAATCGCGCCCCGCTTGAGATACTGGCGGGCAATCTCTTCGATATCGCTTTCATAGCCGCTCAGCAGTTCAGGCAGGTTCATCTTGAGATTCAGGAACCGGTTATTGACCGAGCGGACCTCGACCCTGATATTAAGCCGATTGGGGGCAATCCGGCCCCGGGCCTCGCCGTATCCGGTCATGCTCTTCATTTACTTTAATCCTCTTGAGCCGGGTTTTTCAGCCGGTATGCCCTGCTTGCAGAGCGGGCAGTTATCCGGCCGGTATATCGGCGGGTTAACCTGGATGATGGAATTATATCTTATGCCGAAGATTTCCTTGCCTTTCTCGGGACGGCGGTCCACCAGCGAGATAATACCAAGCACCTTGGCGCCCTGCTGGGTTATGACATCGACCACCTCCTTGACCGAGCCGCCGGTGGTAATGACATCCTCGGCTACGATGACCTGGCTTCCATCAGGCACGTTAAATCCCCGGCGCAAAGCCAATTTTCCCTCGACCCGCTCCAGATACATGGCCTGGGCCTTGTGGCGCAAACCAATACCCTTCCTTTGCCATCCCGAATTCATTCGGGAAAGCGCTCGGGCTAATTCATAGGAAAGAATGATACCGCCCAGGGCCGGGCCGACCACGATGTCTATGCCCTTGTTCTTCCAGGGTTTAATCAACTCCCTAGCCAGCTTGGCGGTCACTTTGGGGTCTTCCAGAATCCGGGCGCACTGGACATAGGTGTCGCTGTGGTTGCCCGAGGTCAGGATAAAATGCCCCTTCCTGACTGCCTGCAGTTTCTCGAATAATTTTATATAATTATCTGTGTTCACTTATCAACGTCTTTCATAACGCCGGATGCCCAGCGCCTGCTCATCTTCCCGTCGGAGAAACCGGAGCCGGTGCCGGTGCTTCCGGCGGTTTAGGCGGCGCCGGAGGAGTTACCGGTGCGGGTGGATTAACCGGCTGCGGCGGATTAGCCGTGACGGGCGTCTGAGGAACAGCCACCGGCGCAGTTGCAGTCGGTGTCACCTGGGAGGTTGCCACCTCTTTAGCCGGTGGAGCCTCTTTTTCATTGCTGATTAAGCCCCGGCTTATAGAAGTCCGCGGCATTTGGGCCAGAATAATAGCCAGAAGCAGGAATATCACGGCCAGGACCACAGTGACTCTGGTGGCCACTGAAATGGCTTTGACGCCCAGGAATGAATCCATTCCGCCGCCGCCGCCGAAGGCGCCGGCCAGCCCGCTCTCGCTATAATGCGGCTGGAGCAGTATTATCACAATGAGCAGAACGCTCACGATTACAAATAACACGGTTAAAAGTACTATCAGTATACCCATACCTATATTTATCCTTTCTTTACCCCATTCACAATCTTAATAAACGACTCGGCCGTAAGCGAGGCGCCGCCCACCAGGGCGCCGTCAATATCCTCTTGGGCCGCTAATAATCCGATATTATCCGGTTTGACGCTGCCGCCGTAGATAATCCGTATCTCCCGGGCAATGGTCTCGCTACTCAGGTGCGCCAGGAGCTTGCGGATAAATAAATGCACCTCCTGGGCCTGTTCCGGCGTGGCGTTTTTGCCGGTGCCGATGGCCCAGACCGGCTCGTAGGCCACAATGATATTCGGGAAATTATCCGCGGCAATCTCATCAAGCCCGGCCTCGACCTGCTGGCGGATGACCCGTTCGGTGGTGTTCTCCTGGCGCTCCTCCAGCAATTCACCCACGCAGAAGATGGGCTTTAAACCCGCGGCCAGGGCCGCCTTAATCTTCTTATTAATGGCATCGTTATCCTCCTTGAATATCTGCCGGCGCTCGGAATGCCCGATAATCACGTATTCGCAGCCGATATCCTTGAGCATGGCGAATGCCACCTCGCCGGTAAATGCGCCCTGGGGCTGGAAATATCCGTTCTGGGCGCCCAGCCGTATCTCCGAACCCTTCAGGGCATCTTTGACGGCCGCCAGGTAGACATAAGGCGGACAGAGCGCCGCCTCCTTGCCTTCCATATCCTTTAAACCGTTCTTGATATCCGCGGTTAAGGTTATCGCCTCTTCCAACTTAGTATGCATCTTCCAATTGCCGGCAATAAAAGGCGTTCTCATATCTGATCTCCTCTTTACTGCCCGTTTGAGTAAAACGAATTATGGCGCTCACGGGCAGTTATCCCGACAGTATTTGCCGGGGCAATACCTTTCAGGAACCACCATTATTATTTCCTGTTTTCCCAAAGTCAACTAAATTAGCAATTATTTAACCCGGCACGCAAAAGTATGCGCCGGACTGAAAAATACGATTTTACTTATTTTTCTTGAATATCCTGCCGATAATAATAATAATCACTGCCAGGCGGATATTATCCACCGGCCGGGATAAAATATTAAAAAAAGGAAAGGAGCGGATATGAAGAAAATAGGACTGCTGGTCGCGGTGGCATTCGTCATTGCGGCTGCCAACCTGCTTGATGCGAACCCGGTTGTGACAGACCAATCGGCTACCGGCGCCAAGCAAATCAAGATCTCTGGCGAGATGGAAACACCCATGGTCTCCAGGGATGCCGGGGTAAACAGCGTTCTGGACGGCGCCCCCCAGGTGGGCGATACCCTCTGGTCACCCCTTATCACACTCAACCTGGAAGCGGCCTTGGGCGACAAAATCACCGGATTGATTCAATTACAGAACAGACGCCTTGAGACCGGAGTCGGCACTGCCGCCAATATGGATTTCTTCGGCGGCACTAATGTTGAACCGGCCGTAAAACAGGCGCTGCTTAAATTGGAGAAATTCATCGTCCAGGACCTGACCTTCACCTACGGCTTGCAGAATCTCAAAACCACCCTGCGCGACGGCGAAGGGGCGTTCTTCCTGGATACCGGCTATGCCAGCACCACTGGCCCCCTGACCGAACCGAACGGCGCCGTTTGGAACCGCGCCAAGACTAACGGCGAATTCGGCGGGCTGCGTTTTGATTACGGCTCGCTCAAGAACAGCAATTTACAGGGCTTACTATTTACCGGCACGGTAAATAAAAACCCCACCGGCGGATTGCACGATACGACCTCGCTCACCGGCGCTGTGGCCTGGTTTAAGCTGGGCGATGAGAAAATCATCAATGCCCTGCTGACCCAGTTAAACAATGCCGAGAACGGGCTGAAAGTCCAGACTATCGGCGCGGGCGTCAATTACAACGGCGCGATGCCCAATTTGGGAGCTTATGCCGAATATTACAACCAGACCGGCGATGCCGCGGTTGGCGTAAAACAATCCGCCTCGGCTTATCGGCTGGGCGCAAAGTATGATGTCCAGCATTCCTTAAAACCCTATGTGGATTTATCATACTGGTTCCTTTCAGGCGGCGGCACCACCAAGAACAATAACTTCATCTCTCTGGAAAACGTCAAATCCACCATGATACTGGAAGATGAGGTGTTCGGCCTGGATTTGGACAGCAACTATACCGCCATTAAGCTGGAAACCGGCGTGGCGACCAAGGTTGACCTGGACAAGGACGGCTCACCCGAAGACCTTAAGGTAAAACTCCTGTTCGGCCAGTTTACGCTTTCGGACCAGCCCATGGGTATGACCGGTGTTGACGATTCCCTGGGCACCGAGGTTGATTTGGTTGTCACCCTGCAGTATAACCCGAGCGTTTCGTTTACGTTGGGTTATGCCACCTTAAGCAGCGGCGGGTTCTTCACAGACCCAACAACATATGGTGCGGCTGAGGATTCAATGAAAATGGTGTCCTTTGGCGCCAATGTAAAATTCTAAGAGTAAGCATCCGGAGATGTCCGCCCCCCGCCCCGATGTAACATCGGGACGGGGGGCTTTTTTATTGGAGTCTATCACTAATCCAGCGCCGGGTTGTATTCCTCGTTAATGTCTAGGTAATTGGCGCCGGTATCCAGTCCGCCGATGGCATATATCTTGTTGTTGACTACCGCAACAGACAGTCCGGTCCGAAAGGTAGGCATCGATTGCTTTACCGCCCATTGGTTGGCATTCGGGTCATAGAAATAATTGGTCTGGTAATAATAATATTGCCCTGAACTGTAGTTTTCGCCTCCGATAAAGTATATCTTGTTATTGATTACGCCCAGTCCGGCACACCCCCTTTGAGCCGGCACAACCGCCCCATTGAACCAACTATTTAAACCGGGTTCGTACATCTCATTGGCGTCTTCATAGGTGGTTAAGCTGGTGATTCCGCCCATGGCGTATATTTTGTTGTTGGCCATTCCGGCGCAATGTCCGCCCCGGCCGACAGTCATCGAGGCGCCGGTAGTCCAGGTGTCGCTGGCCGGAGTGTATATCAGGATAGGCAGGTAAAGCGTACCGAAATCGTTTCCGCCGGTGACATATATCTTGTTGTTGAATACCGCCACAGCCACCGCGCTCCGGGATACCGGCATAGGCGTTTTGGCCGCCCAGGTGTTGGAGACCGGGTCATATTCGTCGACCGTGGCATAGTATGTCGAGCCGTCATATCCTCCGATGGCGTATATCTTGTTATTGACCACGCCGATGGCCAGGGCCCGCCGGGCTATAGGTATGGGCGCTTTGGCGGTCCAGGTGTTGGCCACCGGGTCGTATTCCTCGTTTACAGCCTGATTGCTGAATGAATTAATGCCGCCGATGGCGTATATCTTGTTATTGACCACGCCGACGGCGCATAAGGCCCGGGCAGTGAGCATGGGTGACTTGGTGAACCAGGCCTGCTGAGCGCTGCTGCCGCTTGAGCCGCTACTGCCGCCGCAACCGCCGTAACTCGCCACGCTAACACAGGCAATGAATACGCTGAATATGATAACCTTTAACCATGGCTTGTTTGTCATATATTATTCCTTTCTGTTATATAAAAACTAAGCGGGCAAAATCACTGATGTCTTGGATGTAATATAACCGGATTTACCGGGAAATCAAGCACTTTCTTATTTTTTATCTCCTGCCGAATCGCCAGGCCAGGAGCATCTCCAGACCCACCGAAACCAGCAGGATGTAGAGCAAATACTTCCACAATTGACTGGTGGATAAGTCCGAAGAATCCTTCAGCGGCAGCCCGATTGTCCCTACGGGATAAACTCCATTGTCCCTGAAATCAAGCCCTTCGGCCGGGAATATCTCAACCGAAGGAATAAATGCCTTCAGTTCCTCCAGTGTTATCTTGCGCAGGTCGCCCTCAACCGGGTTCGGATTGACCGCAAAGAAAAACCCCTGGCTGCCGCCCGAGAGGGTGTATAAACCGGCATCCCGGGTGTCGTAGCGTATGACCGAGGATGTGGAACTGAGCGCCGACGGCGCCAGTGAAATAGAATCATTTTTAGACAGGCGCAGAGTATAGTTAGCTGACGGCGACTCCGCGGAAATCTCTATCGGCTCGCCGACAATCAGGTTGCGATTCACCGCCCGGTCGCGAAACGAGGCCAAATACATGGCCAGTTGGTCAACCAGCATCACATACATCGGCCGGGCCGGCATCAGGTTCCATTCGTTATCAGCCGAGGTGCCAATAACCATCACCCGGCCCTTGCCAACGGTTTTCTCGGCTATGATGGTTGGTTTATCAGGCCGGTTGAGCCGCGCTAAAACTGTTGCCGTTACTCCCTCTTCCACCAATCCGTAATACTGATAGACCGCCAGCGTATTAAACCGCTCTTTGATGGACGAGAAGAACGCCAAGGCCGGGTGGGCTAAATCAATCTCGCCGAACCTGGCTATTTCATTGTGCGCCGGGTCGCCCTTGACCTCGCCTAACGGGCAAGGCAACAACCCGGCCCCATTATTATATAGTAATTCATTATAGGCCGCCCGGTTTACCCGGTCGCCCAAGAACACCATCAGCCCACCGCCGTTACGGACGAAATTCTCCAGCTGCTCCGCCTTATCCCGGGTCAGGAATTCCACGTTTGCCATGATAATCAGGTCATATATCCCGATTTTTATGTCCTCAGTATTTATAAACTGGGTAGCGGTGGCCGTATCAATCCGGTACGGGGAAAAGACATCGCCGCTTGTCCCGTAAGGAGCTGACTGGGCAGACGGCGCTAAGGCATAACGCAAGAAAAGAATCTCGTCCTCGGACGGCTCAATCCCTGGCTCTCCGTTAATTATCACGGTATTTATGCCATCCTTGACCGCCACCGGATACAACCGGCTGTCATCGAGCATCAGGTTATCCGAGCCCAGCTCTATCTTTACCCAATACTGGCCCGGCTCGTTAAATGTATGGATAAAGGGAACTACCACCGAATTATTTCCCGGTATCTCCGCGGTTGACGAAGCATATCTCTGCCCCTGGATAGAGAAACTAACCTGAAGCGCACCCGGCGGAGCATCAGAGTTTGAATAATTCTTTATCTCAGCATAAAAGGTAACCGGTTTCCGGGCGGTAATAATAGTCTTATCGGTATAGACGCGGCTAATCTGGGTATTGCCGGGATTGAGCGGCCCGACCTGAATAACATTTACGGGCGTCGAGCCCAGAATATCCTTTTCTTTGAGGGTATTTATTTTATCCCAGGCCACCCGCTGGTTATCGGTTACCAGATACATAATCTTCCTGGATGAGGTGGATTTGTTCAATATCTCCCGGGCCAGGGCAAACATCTTGGATATATCCGTATCATAGTCCGAGAGAGCCAGATTAGCCAGTTTGCTCCTGGCCTGTTCCATCTGGTATGCTGACTCGCTGATAAGTATTTCCGGCCGGCCTGAGATGGTGATAATGGAAAGCTTGTCGCCTTTTTCGGGCTTGAGCTGCCCCATCAACCCGGCCGCCGCCTTTTTGGCATCTTCAAATGCATTTGACATGCCCAACCGGTAACCCATACTGTAGGAATTATCTATGGCAATGACCAGATGGGTATCCGGTTCCTTGAAGAGCACGCTGCCTTTGAGATACGGCTTAGCCAGGACAAAGGCCAAAACGGTGACAATCAGCATGCGCAGGAGCAGCAGGATGAGCGATTCCATCCGGAGCCGACGCCGGTTCTTATGCAGCGCCTTCAAGAGAAAATCCATGGCCGCCCAGCGGACTTGCTGGTAGCGCCGGCGGTTCAGCAGGTGGATAATCAGCGGTATGGCCGCGGCCAGGGCCAGCCAGGCAAATAACGGATTGACAAAATTCAGCATAAATTAATAGCTCATCCAAAAATCTAACTACTTCGCCGTTCTCCGGGCCAGATAGGCGCTTAAAGCCACATCCAATTTCTGATCCGTGGTTATCAGGTTATAATCAATCCGATTGGCCTGGCAGCCACGCCTGATGCCGTCCGTAAAGTCGTTGAGCACCTTGAGATAATCGGCCTTTAAAGCAATCGGGTCAGAGGTTATATCAGAATATTCCTCCAGTCCTTCAAAACGGGTCATCCGGTTGAACGGGAACCTCATCTCAAAATCGTCCAGGATATGGAAGACAATCACATCCTGGCCCCGCGACCTGATGCGGTTCAGGCCGGTCAGAATATTATCCGGTTCATCCAGCAGGTCTGAGATAACGATAACCATGCCCTTGCGGTCCAGGCGCTCGGAAATATAATCAGCCACGTTTTTGATATCGGTCTTCTTCTGGGGTGTAACAATCGAAAGTTGGTTGAGCACCAGATTCAGATGCGCCTGGTTGCTGTGCGGGGCGATGATTTCCCTGATTTCCGAATCAAACAGCACCAACCCGACCGCATCCTGCTGCTGAATCATCAGATAACTCAGGGCCGCGGCGATATAACGGCTGTATTCCAGCTTGGTCACCTCGCTCGAACCGTAGGCCATTGACTCCGAGACATCAAAGAGGATATAGCAGGCCAGATTGGTCTCCTGCTTGTATTGCTTGACCGAGAGCCGGTCCGAACGGCCGAAGAGTTTCCAGTCCAGGTGGCGCAGGTCGTCGCCCGGCACATATTCCCGGTGTGTGACGAACTCGGCGCTCACGCCCTTATACGGACTCTGGTGCATCCCGGCAATGTAACCCTCGACCACCAGCCGGGCCTTGAGGTCCAGGCGACTAATCTTGTTCAGCACCTTGGGGTCTAAATATTTAAGGTATTCTTGCATAAGTAAAGCGTAGAGCAAAGAGCGTAGAGCAACCCCGAAAGCATTCGGGGAAGCCCTATGCTCTATGCTTTAAATATCTTCGGCAATGACTTGTCTTCCAGCAACTCATTCTTGGCCAGGGGCGTAATCTCGATAAGCTTATCAATAATCTTATCCGTAGTGATACCCTCGGCCTCGGCCGCGAAGTTCCTGATAATCCGATGCCGCAGGACCGGATAGGCCACCGCCTTGACATCATCGCTGGTGACATAATAACGTCCCTGGAGCAGAGCCCGGGCCTGGGCGCTGGTGATGATATACTGGCTGGCCCGCGGCCCGGCGCCCCAGGATATCCACTGCCGGATAAATTCCGGCACCTCGCTGGCGTCCCCGTTTGTCGCATTCACCCGGGTCTGCCGGACTAATTTCAGGGTGTATTTCAATATGTAATCCGCCACCGGCACCTGCTTGACGGTCGACTGCAGTTTCAGGATATCCTCTTTCGTCAGCACCTTTTCCAGTTTGACATCAAAAGGCGACTGGGCCAGGTTCATGATGCTCATCTCCTCTGCATCCTTTGGGTAATCCACCTGGATACTGAACATAAACCGGTCCAGCTGCGCCTCGGGCAGCGGATACGTGCCTTCCTGCTCGATGGGATTCTGGGTGGCCAGGACAAAGAACGGCTGTTCCAGATGATATTTATTCCCGCCGGCCGTCACCTGCAGCTCCTGCATCGACTCCAGCAACGCTGATTGGGTCTTGGGCGGCGTCCGGTTGATTTCATCGGCCAGAATCACGTTGGCAAAAACCGGCCCGCGGATGAATTGCAAGCATCGGTTGCCGGTGGTCCGGTCGTCCTGGATGACATCCGTGCCGGTAATATCCGAAGGCATCAGGTCCGGCGTGAATTGTATCCGATTGAATGACAGCGACAGCGTCTGGGCCAGGGCCCGGACCATCAGGGTCTTGGCCAGTCCCGGCACGCCCACCAGCAGGCAATGCCCCTTGGAAAAGATGGAAATCAGCATCTCCTCAATCACCTGCTCCTGTCCGACCACGGCCTTCTTCATCTCTGCCTTAATGCGCTCATAGGCGTCCTTCATTTTCGTTACCGATTCCATATTTAATTCTTCTGTTGGCATATTATTCTCCTTTACAAATCCCCTCTTACCCCCCTTTGACAAAGGGGGGAAGCCTGGGGGGATTTAATTCGTGTGATTCGTTTTATTCGTCTTATTCGTGTTTACTCTTTCAGTCCCTCTTTGGTCAACCTCAAATACAAGTCTTGGTAATTATAATACCTGTATCCGCCGGTCAGCTCTGCCGGCGCCGAGCCCGGGGTCATAAAATCACTCGTCACCGGCTCAATCTGGGTATCGTCCGAGAACCCGTTGAACGAATTTATCATCAGCATGCCCAGCGACGGGTCAACATATTTCCGGGCGATATCAAGATAAACCGCATAGGTCGTACCCTCGTTTTCCTTGTCCACCGTGGCCTCGCGCGGCAGGATCGAATACTTATCCGCCTCTTTATTATACCCGCGGTTATTGAATCCGGGCATGGCGCAGGGAATAAACATCCCGTTACTCTCCCGGGCCAGCTGCTGGTAACTGCGGAATAGCGCGTCCAAATCCTTGAAGAACCCGGTCAGGACCGGCAGTCCGTCGTATCTGGTCGGACCGACAATCGTGTGCGCGGTGATGGCGTCAAAAACCGCTATCCGCTTTTTGTCCGGCCTGGTCTGGCGGCTGTCGCCTTCCGGGAAAATCACCTCGTCGCCCACCAGGAAGATATCCAATCCCGTCCTCTGCTGAACCACGTTGCAGGTCTTGGTTAGGGCCAATTCATAATCGCCCCGCAGCAGGTGCGAGACATATATGAACACCACCGGCCGGTTATTGATTTTCAGGTAATTCGGCTCCTTGAAATACTCATCCGCCGCGTAGAGCAGGTGATTCTGCAGCAACCTCAAGCTGTCATGGTCTATAATCACCACCCCCTTCTCAAAAGTCAGGATATAAGGCGTCTGGTAAACCAGGCAGAACTTAAAATCGCTCTTAGCGCGCTTGAGATAGGCGCTGAAATAGTTCTTGATAGTCACGTCCGAGGCCGAGCCCGGCCCGAACCAGTTCATGGCGAAGAAATCAATGCCGGCGCCCCTGGCCCAGTCCAGGTGCTGCTTTATCACCGCCTCGTCGCGGCAGGTGTATTCGCCCAGCTGCGGCTGCTGCTGGATATTCAGTTTCTCACGCAGGTATCTCTGCCAGAACGGCGAATCCTTGGCATCGTAGGTGTGATAATAGGCGCCGACCGAAATAGTCTTGGTTATCGGCGCCGCCTGGGCCGGAACGGCCTGGCCCGGCTTGCCCTTAGACACAGACAAAATCACCACAAAGGCAATGGCCGCGACCAGCGTCAGCGCGCCGACCACGATTAAAATAATATATATCTTTCGCATCGCCATCTAATATACTATTTGTGCCGACCCAAGACAAATAAAACCGCCTTTTACTTGACCAAAAGTTTTATATATACCATTATGTGCTGAAATTGACTTAATCCTTGTATAGAAAGAAGGAACGTATGAAGAAATCAGTCTGGTTGAGCGCATTGGTCACCGCCGGCATCATCACTTCTCTGGCCTGTAATAGTTCGCCTCAGGAACCGGTTAAGGCCGCCGCGCCAACCCCGCCAACTGAGCAAGTAAAAGTCGACTCGTCCGGCCGCATGGGCTCAACGATGAACGGAGAACAATCCAAGCCGGCTGCCAAGGCCAAACCGGCGGTTGACGAAAACGCCATTAAAGCCAGCGAACTGATGCGCGCCGGCGTTGAGGCCATCCAGTCCGGCGATTACCCTAAATCCCTGCAAACATATCAGGAAGTGCTCAAGCTAATCAAGGAAGACAATCCTGAGATAGGCACGGTATATTATAACTTGGCCTGCACCTATGCCCTGATGTCCCTTAAAGGCGGACCCGCCTCGGGCGGAAAGGAGACAACTCTGGCCCTGGAATACCTGGCCAAGGCCATCAAGGCCGGCTATGACAACCGGGAGTTCATTGAAGCCGACCCGGACCTGGTGTTCTTAAAGGACATGCCGGAATTCAAGGCGGTGCTGGATTTGATTCCGCCCATTACCGCGCTGGCCAATACGCCTGAGGACGACGCGGCCCAGAAAGAGGCCATAGAACTGATAGAAAAGGTGCACGGGCTGAAATTCAAGGAAATGCCCAAGTATCAGACCCTGACCCCGGAGATGTTCGCCCGCTCCTACGGCGGCCAGAGCGACTCCATCCAGGGATTCTACCGCTGGGCCGACAAGACCCTCTACCTCAAACAGGGACTTGACCCGGTCCGGTTCAAAGGCACCCGCATCCACGAGACCTTCCACGCCCTCCAGGACCAGTTATTCGGAATGGGTGAACTGCAAAAAACCATCAAGACCACGGACGGGAATTACGCCCTGCTGGCTTTGATAGAAGGCGATGCCACGCTCACCTTTATCGAATGCATGCCCGAGAGCATGGCCAAGATGATGATTGCGTCAGCCACGCCATGGCGGATGATGGGCGGTGAGCCGAAATACGACCGGAGCCAAAGGGGCGAGGCGGCCGCGCGCCAGGGCGCCTTCGGTTACTCCATCGCCGCCCGGTTCGTCCAGGCCATCAAAGAGGCCAAGGGCTGGGCCGGCGTCAACGCCATGTATACCAATATCCCCAAATCCACCGAACAGGTGCTCCATCCGGCCAAATACCTGGCCCAGGAACAGCCGGTCGAGGTCGCCTTACCTGAGGTAGCCGCCTCGCTCGGCGCGGGCTGGGAAGCATCCAAGCCGGATACGGCCGGCGAATTCGGGCTGCTGCTCGGCCTGCTGACTAATGAAAAATCCGGGCCGCTGGCCGAAGAGGCCGCCCTGGGCTGGGCCGGTGACAAGATTATCCTGGTCGGCAACAAAGGCGCGCAAAAAGGATTTGCCATTCATAAATCCGCCTGGGACACGGCCAAGGACGCCCGGGAATTCTTTGACGCCTCGGTCCTGGCTATGGAATCAAACGGCCAGGTCCAGAAAGACGGCAACATTGCCACGTCAGTTAACGACACCGGCGAGACTGATTATCTGGCGCTCAACGGCCTGAATGTGGTCATGGTCAATAACCTGCCGCCGGAACTCAAGGATAAGGTCATCCAATTGGTAAAATAGGACGATTAACCGCTCTTCTAATCCCCCTTCTTCCCCCTTTGCCAAAGGGGGATTGAGGGGGATTTTAATCTGCGTAATCCGTGCCATCTGTGTAATCTGTGTCATCTGTGGTTTTTACATCACATACCCCAAAATATAGATTACCAGTTCGGTGGAGTTGTTTCCTGACACGTATGCCTGCCACAAGAGGGTCCGGTCAGATGCCACCGGCATCAGGACTGATGCCCCGTTAGATACCCCAGGAGCGTTAGCCGGCGGCGCCATTACCTGCAGGGCATATTCCGCTCCCAACTGCCGAAAGATATAAACCATCATCCCGCCGTTGGCATAGCTCTGATTGATGACTGCGATGGAGACAATCACGGCTTTGGTGTTGAGCGGAATAATCGCCGAGAGGTCAACAGTCGCGGGTTGGGTGGTGGCAACAATCCC